>CALZJC010000088.1:10420-17227 GCA_945787525.1 Thermoanaerobaculia bacterium
ACCGGGTCTCGACTCAATCGACGCCTCGAACCTCGATCTCGATTTCCTGGCGCACAGCTATTACGCCAATAACCGGAACATGCTCTCGGACATTTACTGTGTGCTGGCCGGCTCCATTGCCGCCCAGCGGCCCCTTCTCGAGGAGATTCAGGGGCCCCTGGGGCCAGCGTGGAAGATTCTGCCGAACGAAACCTTTGCTGACAGTCCTCCGAGCCCAGGAGTGTGTTCCCGGGCTGCGGTGGAGATTCGGGGCAGCTCTAAACCAGCAGGGGAGGCCGCACCGAGAATGTGGTGTTTCGCCTTGCCATTGGTGATCCTGATCGCAGTCGGCCTCGGCATCTATCTCATGCGTCGAACTTAAGAGTCGGCGCGGCGATGGTGTGCGGTGGATCTGGGTACACCGAGGAGTTGCTATTCAACGCGGTGCAGCCCGTTCAAGGGCTCTGGAGCTGACTGTCACCGTACCCGCCGCCTTCGATTCCGGATGTAGTCCGCCAGGATGAACTCCCCCAGATCGTGGGGTGAGGCGAAGTAGGCCCGGCCCCGGTTGATCTGGGTCAGCTTCTCGACGAAGTCGGTCAGCGATGGGTCGGTGGCCAGCATGAAGGTGGTCACGACGATGCGCTGGCGGCGGCAGAGGTCGGCCTCTTCGAGGGTGCGGTTGACGATCTTCATGTCGAGACCGAAGGGGTTCTTGTAGAGGCGCCCGCCCTCGGTGAGGGCCGACGGTTTGCCGTCGGTGATGAGGAAGATCTGTTTGTTGGGGTGTTTGCGGCGGGCGAGCAGGCCGCGCGACATCTCGAGGGCTTCGCAGGTGTTGGTGTGGTACGGCCCGGCCTGGATGTAGGGCAGCTCGGAGATCGGCACCCGCTCGGCGCGGTCGCCGAAGAGGATCACCGACAGGGCGTCCTTGGGGTAGCGGGTGGTGATCAGCTCGGTCAACGCCAGGGCGACGGTCTTGGCCGGCGTGATCCGGTCTTCGCCGTAGAGGATCATGGAGTGGCTGATGTCGATGGCCACGACGGTGGCGCAGCTGGTCAGGTGCTCGGTCTCGTGGACCTCGAGATCCTCCTCGGCCAGCTCGAGGTCGCCGTGGGTGCGTTTCAAGGCGTTCTGCAGCGAGCGGACGGCGTCGATGCGGCTCCACTCGTCGCCGAACCGCCAGCGGCGGGTCTCGGGCAGGGGCTCGGTGCCTTCGCCGACGGCGCGCACCGGGTGGTAGCCGGCACCGCCGCGCCGCAAGCCCCTGAAAATCTGGTCGAAGGCGCTCTGGCGCAGGCGGCGCTCGCCGGTGGTGGTCAGCTGCAGACCGCCCTCGCCGTCGCGCGCCACCATCTGGCGCTTCTCGAGCTCGGCGAAGAACGCCTCGAGATCGAGATCGGGGTCGAGGTAGCCCTCCGCCTGGAGCTGGCGCATCCAGGCCATGGCCTGCTCCGGGTCGCCGCCGCCGGCCAGCAGCAGCTGGTTGAACAGCCGCAGCAGGTCGAGCCCGGCGAGCAGCTGCTCGAGCAGCGCCGGGTCGAGGTAGCCGTAGCGGTGGCGCACTGGGGTTCTGCGACGTCGAGTGGTAAGAGGGCCGGGCTAGTTGATGTCGCCGCGCTGCGGGCTGGCGCGCTGGCGGCGCAGGAGCTGGAACTTCACGAGCTCTTTGTAGGTCACCTGGCTGTCCAGGTCCTGGCGCGACAGCTTCAGGTGGAGGTGCAGCCCTTCGAGGATCATCTCGGCGGCCAGCGCCCGCTCCTGGTCGGTCTCGCCGCGGCCCCTGGTGAGCTCCGCGAGCCCCGGAACACGGTCGAGGGCCGCCTGGTACTCGGCGAACGGCAGGTCGTCGGAGAGCAGCAGCTCGTTGTCGTCGGCGAACCAGGCGACGATGGCGGCGTAGGGCCCGGTGTCTTCCTCGCCACCCGAGCCCAGCGCCCGGTCGACCGCGGGAAAGGTCTCGTCGAAGATCTTCTTGACCGCCTCGCCGATGATCTGGCGGGCGACCACCTCGACGCCCTTCTGTTCGCCCTCGTAGACCATCTCCAGCTTGCCGGTCAGGGCCGGGAGCAGCATCTGCAGGTCGCAGATCCGCGGCGTCACGGGGTCGTCGCCGGTGATCAGGGCGCGGCGCTCGAGGTTCGAGGCCAGCAGCTCCAGCGCGGAGATGGAGACCCGGGCGCTGACGCCCGAGCTCTGGTCGACCAGCTCGCTGTCACGGGCGGCGAAGCTGACCTCCTCGATCAGGCGCCGGAACAGCTCGGGGATCTCGATCGGCGGGTCGGTGCGCTCGATCCAGGCCTCCTGTCGGGTCACTTCGGCGGCGGTCTGGACGTCGTCGGGGTAGTGGGTGAGGATCTGCGACGAGATGCGGTCCTTGAGCGGCGTGATGATGGTGCCGCGGTTGGTGTAGTCCTCGGGGTTGGCCGAGAAGACCAGAAGACCATCAGGATGTCCAGCGGAATGCGCACCGGGAAGCCGCGGATCTGCAGATCGCGCTCCTCGAGGATGTTGAGCAGGCCCACCTGGATGCGCGGCGCCAGATCGGGCAGCTCGTTGATGGCAAAGATGCCCCGGTTGGTGCGCGGCACGATGCCGAAGTGGATCACCTCGGGGTCGGCGTAGGTCAGCTTGTGGGTCGCCGCCTTGATCGGGTCGACGTCGCCCAGCAGGTCGGCGATGGAGACGTCGGGAGTGGCCAGCTTCTCGCTGTAGCGCTCGTCGCGGCCCAGCCAGACCAGCGGCGCGTCGTCGCCGGCGTCGGCCAGCCGGCCGCGGCCCCAGGTGGAGGTGGGCTCCAGCGGGTCGTCGTTGAGCTCGCTGCCGTCGAGCGCCGGCACCTCGTCGTCGAGCAGCTCGACCAGCGCCCGCAGCACCCGGGTCTTGGCCTGGCCGCGCAGGCCGAGCAGGATGAAGTCCTGCTCGGCGAGCAGGGCGTTGACGATCGCCGGGATGACGGTGCGCTCGTAGCCCAGGACGCCCGGAAACAGCTTGTCGTGCGCCGAGAGCTTGCGCCGCAGGTTGTCGCGGATCTCGCGCTTCACGGTGCGCGGCCGATAGCCGCTGCGCCGCAGCTCGCCAACGGTAGCCGGTCGCTGGGCCATCAGTCCCGCAACTCCAGCCAACGCTCGGCGTCGATGGCCGCCTTGCAGCCGCTGCCGGCCGCGGTGACCGCCTGGCGGTAGCTCGGGTCGGTGGCGTCGCCGGCGGCGAAGACGCCCTCGACGTTGGTCCGCGTGGTCGGCTCCTCGACCTCGATGTAGCCGACGTCGTTCATCTCCAGCTTGCCCTGGAACAGGTCGGTGTTCGGTTTGTGACCGATCGCGATGAAGACCCCCTGGCAGGCGAAGACGCTCTCCTCGCCGGTCTTGACGTGGCGCAGTCGGACGCCGCTGACGCCGGCGCCACGCTCGCCGACGATCTCCTCGACGAGGCTGTCCCAGATGAACTCGATCTTGTCGTTGGCGAAGGCGCGGTCCTGCATGATCTTCGAGGCTCGCAGCTCGTCGCGGCGGTGGATCACGGTCACCTTGCTGGCGAACTTGGTCAGGTAGGTGGCCTCCTCCATGGCGGTGTCGCCGCCGCCGACGATGACCAGCTCCTTGTCCTTGAAGAAGAATCCGTCGCAGGTGGCGCAGGCCGAGACACCGTAGCCCATCAGATGGCTCTCCGACTCGATGCCGAGCTGCTTGGCGCTGGCGCCGGTGGCGACGATCAGGCTGTCGGCCCGGTAGGCCGCTTCGTCGGATTCGATGGTGAACGGGTGGCTGTCGAGGTCGACCGCGGTGGCCGCCTCGAACCGCACCTCGGTGCCAAACCGCTTGACCTGCTCACGCATCCGATCCATCAGCTCGGGGCCGAGGATGCCCTCGGTGAAGCCGGGATAGTTCTCGACGTCGGTGGTGATCGTCAGCTGACCGCCCGGCTGGCTGCCTTCGAGCAGCAACGGCTGGAGGTTGGCGCGCGCCGCGTACAGCGCGGCCGTCATGCCCGCCGGGCCGGAGCCGACGACGACGACACGGTAGTGGTTCTCTGCGGTGCTGCTCACTGTTGTCCTCCGGGCGTCGGAAAACCCCGCCGCCAGACCGGCGCGGGGCGGCAGAGTATAGCAATCGCTGGCCCCACCGCTGGCCCGAAGATGGTCTCCCGGTCTCCGTCTCCACCCGGCTGGCAGCGGTGCCCGACTCAGGAGACAGCCGCCCGTCTCGACGGCTCCTCCAACGGGTACAATGCTCGGCCACCAGACGCCGGTCGGATGTGTCCGCGCCGGTGCATACCGAGGGAGATAGAGATGCAGCTGACCGAGGAGTTGACGGCGGCAATGAACCAGCAGGTCGGACACGAGCTTTCGGCCTCTTCCCAGTACATCGCCATCGCCGCCCATTTCGATACCCAGGCGCTGTCGCGGCTGGCGGCGTTCTTCTACGCCCAGGCCGACGAGGAGCGCGCGCACGCGATGAAGTTCGTGCACTTCATCGTCGAGGCCGGCGGGGCCCTGGAGATCCCGGCGGTGCCGGCGCCCACCGCGCGCTTCGCCAGCGCCGCCGAGGCCGTGGCCCTGGCGGTCACCTCGGAGGATCGCGTCACGCGGCAGATCTACGCCCTGGTGGATCAGGCCCAGGCGGACAGCGACTACATCTCGCAGCGGTTTCTCGACTGGTTCGTCAACGAGCAGTTCGAGGAGATGTCGACGATGGGCGATCTGCTGCAGGTGGTCGAGCGCGCCGGTGAGGAGCAGCTTCTGCGGGTCGAGGAGTACCTCGAGCGCGGTGGCCCCGCGGGCCCTTCGGGCGAGGCGGAGTAGAGATCCGGGGCAGGTCAGCCGAGGGCCGCGGCGGCGATCTCCAGCGCGTTGAGGGCGCCGCCACGCGTCAGGTTGTCCATCGCGGCGCGCAGCCAGTAGCGCCCCGGCCGACCGGCCACCGGCGAGATCGGGCCGAGCAGCACGTCCGCGCTGCCGGCGGCGGCAATCGGTCCCGGCCCCGGCGGGCCCGCCGGGGCATGAAGCCGGAGAACGGGTCGGGCGCCGAGGGCCGCCGCCATCGCCCCACCGCCCGGGGCGTCCCCCAACTCGATCAGCAGGCTGGCGGTGAAGCTGTGGAAGACGGCGGCCTGGACGATCTCGATCGCCGGGGTGACGGCGCCGTCGAGCAGGCCGCAGAGCTGCTCCGCCAGCGGTGCGGTGGCCTGGCCGGTCGGCAGCATGTTGAAGGTCAGCTGCTGGCCGAACACGTCGGTCGGCTTTTCGTCCGAGAACACCAGGAGCGCGCGGGTCTGCTCCATGAGCTCATCCATGCCGCGGCGCCCGTGCATGGTCGCCGGCTGGACCAGCCAGGCCGCCACCTCCGTGATGCCCAGGGCGCGCAACGGGTCGAGGAGCAGGGCCAGCAGGACCACCGCCGGATGGGGGCTGACCAGCAGGCCGCCCCTGACCGCCGCTTCCAGGTTGACCCCGGATACCACCGGTATGCCGCCGTCGGGGCAGCGCTCGGGCGAGATCAGCACCGTGGTGGTGCCCTCGCCCGCCAGCTCCCATGGCGTCGTCGCCTCGTCATAGCCGTCACACAGGAACACGAGGTCGACACCCGCGAGCTGCTCCGCCGATAACGGCTGCACCAGCGCCGCACCATCGAGCTCGCTGAGGGTGGCGATCTCGGGGTCGGCCTCACGGCTCAGCAGCCGCACTTCGCTCCACAGCTCGCGTCGCTGACGCAGCTCCTGACGGACCTCGGTTCCCGTCAGTGTGTTGGGCTCGACGACCGCCAGAACCGTCAACTGTCGGCCTCGCGGGCCGGGCTGGCCTCCGGCTGCCGGGCCGAATGCGGGAACCAGCGGCCGCGCAGCCAGAGTGTCGGCGCCGAGAATATGTACAGCACGGCGACGCCGAGAAAGAAGGCCGGCGGGTGATAGGCCACGATGAGCAGCAACGCGGCGGCCGGGAAGATCATGCGGTAGCTCCATCGCTGGCGCAGGTCGATTCGCTTGCCGCTCCAGTAGCGGAAGGTCGAGAGCATCAGCCCGCCCAGGAAGAGCAGCGCCAGCACCAGCGCCAGGGCGCCCCAGCGCCAATAGGGGCCGGTGGGCGCGAAAAAGAGAATCGAGCCCAGTGCGCAAGCCGCCGCCGGCGCGGGCAGGCCGACGAAGTAGCGGCTGTCGACGGGCTTCGACTGGACGTTGAATCGCGCCAGCCGGGTGGCGGTACAGACCAGATAGCACAGCGGCACAAGCCAGCCGATGCGGCCGAGGTCGCCCAGGCCCCAGAGGTAGGTGAGCACCGCCGGGGTGGCGCCGAACGTCAGCACGTCGGCCAGCGAGTCGAACTCGCGCCCGAAGGCGCTGTCGGTGCCGGTGAGCCGCGCCAGCCTGCCGTCGAGAGCGTCGAGCAGGGCGGCGGCGAAGATCAGCAGCGCAGCGCGCTGGAAGTCGCCCCTCAGGCCGCAGATCAGCGCGTAGAAACCCAGCATGATGTTGCCGATGGTCAACAGGCTGGGCAGCATGTAGGCGCCGCGGCGCAAACGCCTTCGAACCCTCTTTCGTCGTGGCTTCATGCGGTTCTCTTGCGGCGTGCCATCGGGGTCAGGCCTTCGCGCACCCGTTGCCCGGGCCGGACCAGGATCTCGAATGAGTCCGGGACCAGCAGATCGACCCGCGAGCCGAACTTGATCAGGCCCAGCGGCTGCCCCGAGAGGATGCGCTGCTCGGGGTGCAGGTAGCAGACCACGCGGCGGGCCAGCAGACCGGCGATCTGGCGCACGCCGACGACCTCGCCGTCGTCGCGCCGGATGGCGGTCAGATGGCTCTCGTTGTCCGCCGCAGCGGCGCGGAAGG
>CALZJC010000089.1 GCA_945787525.1 Thermoanaerobaculia bacterium
CCTCGAGCGCACCGGCGGCCAGCTCGGGCTCCGGTTGCGGCGGATCGTCGACAAAACTCTCCACCCGCAGGCCGACGAGCCCGGCGAGCAAGGTCGAGACAAGGTCACTGTCCGCTCTGTCGACGAAGGGCGCCTCGACCCAGAACAGCTCGCCGCGACGGCCCAGAACCACTGCTCCGTCGCCGAGGGTGACGCGCTGGATCGCCTGACGGGCCCGAGGCCCGAGATCGCGGCTACGCCACTCCCCAGCCGGCTTCTCGAGCTGCCGCCAGAGGCTGTCGGTGACGACATAGGCCTCGTCGCGCCCGGCCACGCCGACGATCATCGTCGATGAGGCCGGCACCTGACCGCCGATCAGGATCTCCACCGGCCCCTCGACGGTCTCCAGGGTCACCCGGCCGCGGGGCTCCGCCAGCCCCAGCTCGGCGGGCTCGACCGACTCCAGCGTGCGGTCCTTCTCCAGGCCGATCAGCTGATCCACCAGCTGCTCGACCGCCGAGCGATCGGCAGGCGCCTGGAGCGGCTCGCGCAGCCACCAGTCGGATTCGTCGTCCTCGATGCCGGCCGCGGCTTCGACCCGCTCGAGGCGCACGGAGCTCTCGCCGCGGCCCAGCCGAAGTCCCCGGACCTCGTCGGTCTCGAGCCGCAACACGCGCCGGGCCAGCTCGACCCGCTCATCCGACGAGGGCAGATCGCCCTCGTAGAGCCAAATGAAGGCCAGCAGGCCGGCAACCAGCAGGAACAAGGCAGCGAGTGTGCGCGGGCGCAAGAGCTATCTCCGCCGCTTCCGATAGACGAACACGCCAGCCGCCAGTGCCAGGCCCGGCAACAGCACCAGCGCCGTCCAGGTGACGCCACGCAGCTCGCCGCCGGTCAGGCTCAGCCGCACCTGCTCGGGCCTCTTGGGCGGGATGGAAACCAGCGTCTCCCGCTCGACGAGCCAGTTCATGGTGTTGGCCATGAAGGTGGCGTTGGGGGCCCCCTGCATCTGTCCGTTGGAGGCCAGATCCGAGTCGCCCAGCACGACCAGCCGCAGCGTCGGGCGCTCGGCGCCGGCACCTGCCGCCGGCTCCGGGGCCGGTTCGCCGGCAGGCGCCCCGCCCGGCTCCGCCCCGTCCGGCTGCGAAGCCGAATCGTGCTCCTCGACCTGCCCGGCCACGCCGTTCTCGTCGGCCGCGTCTTCCTCGGCCGGGCGTTCCACCGCCACGCCGAGGGGGACCGGACCGCCGAGATCCGCGTCGCCCAGCTCGACCCGATCGAGGTTGACCAGATCGGTCTCCCCCCAGCCCTCGCTGCTGGTGCGCAGCAGCTCGACGATCTCCAGCCCGGCGGTCTGCGCGGCGGTTACCGAGCGCCCCAGCGGCACGATCACCGGCAGCTGGGCCTGGTCGAGCGGTCGGGTGATGACATGGTCGCCATACGAGTCGACAAAGATCGTCTCGGCGCCGAAGAACGGCAGCGGGTTGGCCGGATCGACCACGATGTCGTAGCCGACGGTCACCCCGAAGTCGACCAGCATGCTCTCCAGGCCGGTCTCCACCATGCCCGCATCGTCGAGGGTCGGGTCGATCATCACCAGCAACCTGCCACCACTCTCGAGGTGGGAGCGCAGCAGAGCCAGCTCCGGCGCCAGGAAAGTCGAAGTGGGTCCGGCGATCACGATCAGGTCGACGCCCGCCGGTACTCCGGTCTGGCCGAGCAGCTGCCACTCCTCCATCTCGAAGTTGTCCTTGCCCAGCAGGTCGCGCAGGGCGCTCAGGCCGCGCGGCGAGAAGTCGTCGAGTCCGAGCTCGCCGTGGCCGACGGTGAACAGGATCTTGGGCTTGCGACTCTCCATCAGGTCGAGCAGGGCGCTGGTGAACGCCGACTCGCCCTTGAAGCCCGACATCTGCGGCGCCTGGCCCATCTGCATGCCCGAGTAGTCGTACTCGGCCAGATCGGCGGCATCGATCACCCGCCGCCCGGCCTCGCTGTCGAAGACAACCACGTTGAGCCGGTTGAGCTCGAACCTGTCGACCAGCTGCTGCGCCTCGAGCAGGTTCTTCTGCGCGTCCACCAGCCGCACGCTGAAGCGCGCCGAGGCGGCGTCGTAGCGCGACAGCAGCTCGCGCGCCGGATCGTAGAGCTCGTCGCCGGAGTCCATCAGCACGAACGCCTCGACGTCGCGGTCGAGCGTCGCCAGCACCGCCTCGCTCTTGTCGGACAGGGTGTACAGCCGGCTGGCGGTCCAGTCGAACCGCTGGTGGTACTTCCAGCCGAAGTAGTTGACGATGCCGACCAGCAGAACCACCAGGATGACCCCCGCCCAGAGGCTGGACGATCGCCGCAGGTTGTTGCGCGATGTGTCGCCGAGATGCATCTCTACCTCCACTTCTTGGCGGCCAGCGCGCGCGCCGCGAGAAACAGGAACAGGGCCGAAACCGACACGTAGTAGACCAGCCGCCGGCTGTCGACGATGCCGCGGCTGAAGTCCTCCATATGGCGGGGCAGGCTCAGATACCCGAACAGCTCTCTCAAGACATCGCCGGTGAACAGGAACTCCAGGAAGCCGACGGCGAACAGCGGCCCGGCGATGGCGAAGGTCAGGACTGCCGCCACCAGCTGGCTGCGGCTGAGCGACGATGCCAGCACACCGGCGGCCAGCAGCAAGCCGCCGATGCCGACGACGCCGAGGTAACCGGAGCCCACCGGCCCCCAGTCCACCTCGCTGTAGCGCGACAGGATGATGGCGTAGACGACTGTCGGCAGCCAGAGGAAGACGTAGAAGGTCAGGGCCGCCAGGTACTTGCCCACGACCACCTTGGCCTCGCTGACCGGCGCCGTCATCAGGACCTCGATGGTGCCCGAGCGCCGCTCCTCGCTCAGCAGCCGCATGGTCACCACCGGCGCGACAAACAGCAGCACCAGCCAGAAAAAGACCGTCTGGCCGAAGAACAGCTCGAGCGGCGCGCCGATCCCGGCCCGCGGGTCGTTGAGATAGCTGACGATCAGCCAAAAGACGGCGCCGTTGACCAGCAACAGCAGGGCCGCCACCACATAGGCCAGTGGGGCGAAGAAATAGGCGCGTAGCTCGCGCTTCAGGATGGCCATCAGGCTTCTCACGGCTCCACCTCCTCGATGCTCTCCGGCCGGCTGTCGCCGGCAGCGCTCTCGGGCTCGGCCTCAGCGCCGCCCGCCGCGCCGGCGACGGCCTCGTCACCGGTTGTCAGACGGACGAAGATGTCCTCCAGCGACGCCCGCTCGCGGACCATCTCGAGCAGCACCCAGCCGGCGGCGACCGCGGCTCGAAAGACCTCTTCCCGGGGGTCGGTGTCGGCGGCGCAATCGAGAAGGAAGGAGCCCGCCTCCTCACCGGGCCGCACCGCGGTGACCCCCCCGAGAGCCGCCAACGTCTCGGCGGCGCCTCTCCCGGCCTCCTTGAGGGTCAACCGCAACGTGGTGGTGCCGACCCAGCTCTCGCGCAGGCTGTCCGGTGTGCCCGAGGCGACGATACGGCCCCGATCGATGATCATCACCCGGTCGCAGAGCAGCTCGACCTCGGGCAGGATGTGGGTCGACAGCAGCAGCGTGTGCTGTCGGCCGAGCTCGCGGATGAGTTCGCGGATGGCGACGATCTGCTTCGGGTCCAGACCGACCGTGGGCTCGTCCAGCACCAGCATGCCCGGCTCGTGGAGGATCGCCGCCGCCAGCGCCACGCGCTGGCGGTAGCCCCGCGACAGCGTGCCGATGATCTGACCGGCGACCTCGGCCAGCAGGCAGCGCTCGATCGTCTTGCCGATGGCGCTTGCCGCCTCGCCGCGCGCCATGCCCATCAGCTGAGCCCGGTAGCCGAGGTACTCGACCACCCGCATCTCCGGGTAGAGCGCCACGTTCTCGGGCAGGTAGCCGATCTGGCGGCGCACCGCCTCGCCATCGGCGAACAGGTCGCGGCCACCCACCGTCACCCGACCGCTGGTGGGCGGCAGAAAGCCGGTGATCATGCGGATGGTCGTTGTCTTGCCGGCCCCGTTGGGACCCAGGATGCCGACGATCTCTCCCTCGTCGACGGCGAATGAGACGTCGTCCACGGCGGTGAACTCGCCGTAGCGCCGAGTCAGTTGATGGGCTTCAATCATGCAGAGTTCCTCCTCCGGCCGTCTGTGCGACCGTGCGCCTATCCCGCGCGGAAGCAAGACCGATGCCGCAATAGAATCCCCTGAGCGAGCCGGCGAGAAGTGCAGGCTAGCAGGATCGGCGTCTCCCGCCCGCGGCACCGCGCCAAGATGACGCCCAGCCGCCCCGCAGCGCTCCGTAGCGGACGTCCAATTCAACCTTCGAGGCCGGCGACTACCGCCGGCGCCAACTCGAGGATGGAGCGCAGCCCGGCGAAACGGTCCACCGCCGGGCCGACCGCCACCAACGGCACCGGGTTGCGGGTGTGGAGGCGGCTCGACGAGTCCTCGATATTGCCATGATCGCTGGTCAGCAGCACCGTCAGCTCGTCGGGCGCGGCGGCGATCAGGCCGCCCAGCAGGCCGTCGACTCGCGCTATCGCCTCGGCGGGCGTGACGTCCAGCCGATGGTGGCCGGCCAGGTCGGTGAGAAAGGTCTCGAACAGCGTGAAGCGGTGGCGGCCGGCGATGGCGGCGAGGTGCTCACCGGCCGCCGCCGCTGAGACGCAGGAGACGGCCGCCCCGGTGCGCGCCACGAACAGCTCGCGCGTGATGTCCCAGCTGACCGCGCGGCCGACCGCCAGCTCCGCCTCGGCGCGGAAGCCGAGTCCCGCGTACTGGACGAGGCAGGTGGTCACCGACCGGCGCGCCTCGCCGCTTTCGAGATCGCGCAGAAAGGACTGGGAATAGGCGTTGGCAAAGGTGACCCGGTGTCCGGCCGAGTCCAGCCGCCCGAGCAGCCCGTGCCGGTGGATCAGCCGGCGCAGCCGCGGACCGGGGAAGGCGCTGGCGTGCCGGCCGATCGCCGCGGCGGCGTTGACGCCGGTGAACAGCGCTGTCTGCCCGGTGGCGCTCTGGGGCAACCCGTCGACGCCGAGATTGGCATCGAGTGCCGCCAGCCTCGAGCCCGCCGCCGCGGCGCCCACGCGCTCGGCGACCAGCGGACCGCCGAGCAGCCGCCGCAGGGTCGGAGTCGGTGCCGCGGCCAGCGGGTTGTGCGGTCCGGCCGGCGCCAGGCCGAGGCCGTCGACGAAGACCAACAGCAGCCTAGTCTGCACTTCCCACCGCTGGTCTATTACAGCTTCCAAGTGCCTGAAGCCGAACTGCAGGCCGGGCGCTGGGATCAGCCCGTCGTTCCGGTGGTACCCTGTCGCCGTGTCGGCCAAGCAAGATCGAGCCTCCGGTATGAAATCGGCCTACGAGCTGGCTCTCGAGCGGCTCGACCGGAAGGGCATCGAGCGTCCGGGCGCCCTCGACGAGGCGACCCGGGGCAAGATCGCCGAGGTCCGCAGCAGGGCGGAGGCCGATCTCGCCAAGCTGGAGATCTTGCACCGCGAGCGTCTGCGAGCGCAAACCGACCCGCTGGAGGCGCGCCGGGCCGAGGAGGAGTACGCCATCGACCGCCGCCGCCTCGAGGAGCGCCGCGATGACGCTATCGCCAGCCTCCGCGACGGGTAAGCCTCCACTCCGCACGCCAGCCTGCACTAGGCTTGGGAAAAGACCTTCAGGTAGCGCCTCGTGGCGCTGCCGCTGCCGCAGACGTAGACCGCGTCGCCCTCGGCAAAACGGAACTCCGGGCCGAACTCGAGCAGCGCCTCGTCGCCCCGCTCCACCGCGACGACCGAGCAGCCGGTGCGGGTACGAATCTCCAGCTCGGCCGGATGGTGCCCGACCAGGCGGTCGGCCCGGACCTTGAGCACCTTGAGCTGGGCGTCGACCGACACCGACTCCTCGCCCAGCGGTCTTTGAGGATGACCGTGCCGAAGAGGGTCGCGCTGTCGGTATCCACCGCCAGGATCACGGCCTGGGCCTCGCTCACCCCGGCGCGCTCGAAGACGCCGGGCTCCAGCACATCGCCGACGACGTCCACGGCGTCGCTCGCTTCGCGATCGATCACCCGCACGTCCTCGCCGGCGTCGCGCAGCAGCTGAACCACCTTGGAGCCCACCTCACCGCTGCCGGCGACGAGAAACGGGCCGGCCTTGCGCAGCGGCTGGGTGGCGTGACAGAGCTCGCCAAAGCGGTTGATCGCCTCGTCGCTGCCGATCAGCACGAGGATGCCGTTGGCCTCGAGGCGCATGTCGCCTCGCGGCCGCGTCAACAGCTTGCCTCCCACCCACTGAGCGATTACCGAGACCCCGGTCCGCCGGCCGATGTTGGCCTCGGACAGGGTCTGCCCGACCAGCGAGCTACGCTGCGCGACGCGCACTTCGCTGACCCGCAGACGCTCGCTCAGCTGCTGGGTGCCGGCCACGGTCGGGCTGACCCGGCGCGAAGCGCGCGCCGCCAGCGCCGCGCCCAGGATGTGGCGCGGCGTGTAGGCGGCGGTGGCGCCCGCCAGCATGATCGGTTTGCGGTGAAACGGATCCTCGACCAGTGCCAGCACCTCGCCGGTGAAGCCGAGTTGGCGGGCGGCCAGAATGACGGCGGCGTTCTCGTCGTCGGTGCCGTTGGCGATCAGCGTTCGGGCGCTCTCCAGTCGGGCACGGCGCAGGGCGTCGTCCACCAGGCCGCCGTAGACCACCTTCTGGCCCTGCTCCACCATGCGCCGCGCCAGGCCCTCGTCGGCCTCCACCACCACGGTCTCGAGACCGGCGCGGGCCAGCTCTTCCAGCAGCGTCTCGACCGCCGGGCCGTAGCCGAAGATGACCACGTGGCCTTCGACAGGCGGCACCTCCTTGGGCAATCGAACCTCAAACCGCTCCTCGAGAAACGGGATCAGATAGAGCGGGAAGATCAGAAAGACCAGAAAGACACCGATGAACTGCAGCACAACGACAAACACCACCATCACCGGGTGACTCCAGGTGGTGTCGCTGCCATAGCCGGTGGTGGTGAGGGTCTCCGCCGCCCAGCCGACGGACCGCCAGAAGCCGCGCGGCTCGCCCTCCAGCTGCGCCATGCCCAGCATGTAGACCAGCGACGCCAACAGCACCAGGACGGGCAGTACCGCGACGAGGCCGAGCAGGCGCTTGCGGGATCTCAACATGGGTGACTCGACGACCGCCGCCTATCCTCTCACCGAAGCCCGGGGCTACAAAACCGCCGACCTCGACGGGCCGCAAAGCAGGGCGATATCGGTCCTGCCAGCAGGCCGGTCCCGTCTCGGGCAAATCAGTCCTCCCGACATGTCAGTATCCCGGGCATGACGGTGCGGCTCGACAAGTGGCTGCAGATCGCCCGGGTCTTCAAATCGCGGAGCCGCGCCACGCGCGCCTGCCAGCTCGGCCGGGTGCGGGTGAACGGCAATCCGGCCAAGCCGCATCGCCGCGTCGCCCTGGAAGACCGGGTAGAGGTCGAGCTGCGGGAATGGACCCGCATTCTGGTGGTGCGTGAGCTGCGCGACAAGCCGCTGCCCAAGGCCGAGGCGGCGCGGCTGTTCGAAGACCTCAGCCCACCTCGACCGCAGCTGGACCCCCTGTCGCGCCTCCTCCGCCGGGCCCCGGCAAAGCGCGAGCGCGGCGCCGGCCGGCCCACCAAGCGCGAGCGCCGCCGAATCGATCGCTGGCGCCAGGACTGAGCCTGCCCTTTCACCAGTCGTCAGGCTGGACTCTCTTGATGCAGGCAGCTATCGCATTGCCTGAGGGGATCGGTGACAAGGGCAGGCCAGCCCGTGGCGAAGGCCCGCCCTCAATCAGGCGCGAACAGGGCGAGCTGGGCGATACCGCCTCGCACCAGGTTGGAGCCGCCGACGCCCAGCAGCCGTACGGCGCGTCGGCCCGCCTCGCTGTGCCTGAGCAGCAGACGCATCACCGACGCGATCTCGCCGGCGTCCGCGGTGGGCGCCACCAGGGTGCGCGAGCGGGTCAGCGTGGTGAAGTCCTCGTAGCGCACTTTCAGGGTCAGGGTGCGGGCGCCGAGACCGTGCTTGGCGAGACCACGCCCCACCCGCTCGGACAACCGCCCCAGCTCTTCGTCCATCTCCGTCAGCGCGGTCAGGTCCTGCGAGTAGGTGCGCTCGGCGCTCAAGCTCTTGCGCTCGCGGTGCACCCGCACCGGCCGATCGTCCTGGCCGCGGGCGTAGCGGTACAGGGTGGCGCCGTGCCGGCCGAAACCCCTCTCCAGTCGATCCAGAGGCACCGCGCGCAGCTCGCCGACGGTCTCGACGCCCATCCGCTCGAGCCGCCGCTCGGTTGCCGGACCGACGCCCGGCAGATCGCGCACCGCCAACGGGTCGAGAAACGCATGCACGCGAGACGGCGGCACCACCGTCAGGCCGTCCGGCTTGTCGCGGTCGGAGGCGATCTTGGCCAGCAGCCGGTTGGGCGCCACGCCGACACTGACGGTCAGCCCGCGCTCGTCGCGGACCCGCTGCTTGATCGCTTGCGCCACCGCCGTGGCGCTACCCCAGCGGTCCAGGCGGCTGCTGACATCGAGGTACGCCTCGTCGATGGAAACCGGCTGCACGATATCGGTGAAGTGCCGGAAGATCTCGAAGACCTGGCGGGACTCGAGCCGGTAGCGGGGGAACTCCGGCTTCAGAAAGACCGCCTGCGGGCACAACCGCACCGCGCGGGCGGCCGGCGTTGCCGAGCGGATGCCGAACGCCCGCGCCTCGTAGCTGGCGGCGGCCACCACGCCGCGGCCGGCGGGGCTGCCGCCGATCACCACCGGCCGGCCGCGCAGCGAGGGATCGTCCCGCATGTGCACTGCGGCATAGAAGCAGTCCATGTCGCAATGCAGGATGCGGCGCACGGGAGCGTCGGGATTCACCCGACGATCCTATAGAGTCACCCCCCCATGAACCGTAGCCTGCCAGCTCTTGTCGCCGTCGCCCTCCTGCCGCTCGGCGGCTGCGCCGTCGGCGAGACGGTTATCGATCCGCTCGTTGTGATCTCCGGACCGCGGGCGTTTTCGCGCTTCGAGCTGCGCGATGCCGACGACCGGGTGATCTGGAGCCTGGCGGCCGATGAACCGGCGCCGGTTGCGGAGCTCGTCTATGGCGAAGTGCCGCCGGGATTCAGCCAGGAGGCCCCCGCCGGCGACGGCCGGCCCCGAGCGCTGGTGGTCGGTGAGCTGCTGACCCTGGAATCCGCAACCCCGCTGCGCTTCTTCCACCACGAGGGTTTTGTGACCGGCGGCCAGCGGCTCTCCATCGAATACTGGGAGATGAAACTGCGCAACCCGCCCGCGTCTGCCGAACTGGACGGCGGGCCAGGGCCGCCGTAGGAGTAGACAGGAGCGCCGGTGCGCCGGCGAGGAGGTCAGACGATGAGACTGAAGCTTGTGATGACGGGTGTGGTGCTGGTGCTTGCGGCCCTGGTGATGGCGCAGACGACGGACGAGCCGCCGGCGGCTTTCGAAGACGATGCCGATCGGCCGCTCGCCGGGATGGCGGAGCTGAGCGCGGTGGCGCCGACGGCGCTGGAGCTCGGCGCCGACCTGGGCAACGCGTGCGTCTGCATGTGCCGCCAGGCGGCTCCCCCCGGCGCCGAGCGCTGGGGATACTTCGAGCGCTCCATCGTCAGCGGCTGTCGGTGGACCAGCCGCGTCTGCGTCGTCGAGGGCGCGCTGGGCAGGATCGGCGCCTGCATCGCGTCGCCGGCACCGCTCAACTAGCCCGACCTTCTCGCACGGCCTTCTTGTCGCGCATCAACAGCGTGATCACGTCCAGCAGGACGGCGAAGCTGTCGAAATCGAACGGCTTGACGATGTAGCCGTTCATGCGCCGCTCGTAGGCCTTCAGGCGATCCCACTCGGCCTCGGAGGTGGTCAGGATGACCACCGGCAGGTCCCCGAGTCCGTCGGTTTCCCGGACCGCCGTCAGCACTTCGAGGCCGTCGATGCCCGGCAGGCGGAGGTCCAGCAGGACAATGTCGGGCAGTCCCTCCTCCGTTTGCAGGCGCTCCTCGAGCCGCTTCAGCGCCTCCTCGCCGGTCATGACGTGCTCGATATCGTTGGCGACGCGGTGATCCTCGAATCCGCGCCGCACGAGCTCGGCGTGAGCCTCGTTGTCCTCGACGTGGAGGATCCGGATGGTCGCGCCTCCGAGACCGTCAACCGTCGTCATGATGCGGCAATTCTACAGACCGCGAGGTGGATGTCGAAAGAAGCCCGGGCGGTGGTTCTTCATCCCGTCACCGCCGCGGGCCAGCTGGCCCGGGACTCAGAACAGGGCGTAGATGAAGGGCGCCAGGGCCGAGCTTTCGGTCACCACCAGCAGCACGCCGATGAGCAGCAACGCCACCACGATCGGCGCCAGCCACCACTTCTTGCGGACGCGCAGGAACTCCCAGAAATCGCCAATCAGTGCGAGCTTACCCATGGCGGCCTAGCCTATCTCACTTTGCGCCGCCCTCGGTCTGGGCCCGGGCGTCGAGGGCCTCTTCGAGCTCTTCGGGCGGCAGCACGCCCATCTCGGTGGCCAGCTCCCGTACGGTGCGGCCGGTCCTGAACGCCTCCTTGGCGATCTCGGCCGCGCGGTCGTAGCCGATCCTGGGGGCCAGCGAGGTGACCATCGCCAGCGACCTCTCCACCATCTCGGCGGCGTGCTCGCGGTTGGCCGTCAGGCCCTCCACACAGCGCTCGGCCAGCAGCCTCGCCGAAGCGGCCAGGATCTGGATCGACTGCAGCAGGTTGAAGGCGATCACCGGCATCATCACGTTGAGCTCGAAGACGCCCGAGGCGCCACCCCAGGTCACCGTGACGTCGTTGCCGGCGACCTGGGCTGCCGCCATCAGGGTCGCCTCGGGGATGACCGGGTTGACCTTGCCCGGCATGATCGAGCTGCCCGGCTGCAGGCTCGGCAGGTTGATCTCGCCGATGCCGCAACGGGGACCCGAACCCAGCCAGCGGATGTCGTTGGCGATCTTGGTCAGCGAGACGGCGATCGTCTTGAGCGCCCCGGAGGTCTCGACACAGGCGTCCTTGGCGCCCATCGCCTCGAACTTGTTGGGCGCGCCGACAAACGGATGGCCGGTCTCCTCGGCCACCAGCTCGATCACCCGGTCGGCAAAGCCCGGTGGGGCGTTCAACCCGGTACCCACCGCGGTGCCGCCCAGCGCCACCTCGGCCAGACGCGGCTTGACCGCGGCCAGCCTGGCGGCGCCGTTCGCCACCTGGCGGGCGTAGCCCGAGAACTCCTGGCCCAGACGCACCGGCACGGCGTCCTGAAGGTGCGTGCGGCCTATCTTGACGACGTCGTCGAACTCCTCGGCCTTCTCGGCCAGCGCCGCCGTCAGCCGTTCGAGCGCCGGCTCCAGCTCCTCGACCAGGGCGCCGTAGGCGGCGATGTGGATCGCCGTCGGGATGATGTCGTTCGACGACTGACCCTGGTTGACGTGGTCGTTGGGATGCACGGGGCTCTTAGATCCCACCTCGCCGCCGAGCAGCTCGATCGCCCGGTTGGCGATGACCTCGTTGGCGTTCATGTTGGAAGAGGTGCCGGAGCCGGTCTGGAAGATGTCCAGCGGAAAGTGCTCGTCCAGCCGGCCGCTGGCCACCTCGCGGGCGGCCTGGCGGATCGCCTCGGCCAGCTTGGGCTCCAATCGCCCGGCTTCGGCGTTGGTGGCGGCGGCGGCGCCCTTGAGCAGGCCCAGCGCGCCGATCATGCGGCGCGGGAACCTCAGCCCGCTGATCGGGAAGTTGCGCCGCGCGCGCTCGGTCTGGGCGCCGTAGTAGGAGCTTGCCGGGACTTCGATCTCGCCCAGGCTGTCGGTTTCGATGCGGGTGTCGGTCATGACGGGTGCCTCGGTGTTGGGGGGTCTCGGTGACTGGCGGTCGCTCGATGGTACCTGTCTCGGTCATCTCCTCTGGTGGAAGCCATCCTGCGCGCGCTGCTTTCGCTGCGTGCCGCCCTCACGGAGTGGGAGCAGCCCGAGGCGTCCGGAGGAGGGCCCGTTCACCTCTCCAAGCCGGCCGGCCCCGACGCTTCGCCGGTCCTCAGCGGATGCGGCGGGCTCGGTGCTCGACGCCGCCTTGCAGCAGGACGAGGCCGGTCACCTCGCCCTGCTCGCCGGTCTCGAAGGTGATCTGCGCCTCGACCACCTTGTAGAAGAAGACCGTCTCGGACTCGGCGAAGACCGGGAAGCGCGGCTGGCTGGTGAGCTGGGCGTAGAGCCGGTCGTTGTCGCGGGTTACCGTCAGCTCGACACCTGGAGCCAGCTCGTAGCCGCCGACGTAGCGCTCGAGGACCGCCGCGGCGACCTCGACCTCGGCGCGGACCGGGGGCTCGTAGCCGTGCAGCCGCGGCGCCTTCCGGTCACCGCCCTGATGCAGGACCAGGTGGTCCACCGCGCCGTCCTCACCGCGCACGAAGGTGAGCCGCGCGTCGACGACCTTGTAGAAGTACTCCGTCTCCGACGTGCTGAAGACCGGGTAGCGCTCCTGCCCGCTGAGCTGGGCGAACAGCCGGCCGCCCTCGGTCGTGATGTGGAAAAGGACTCCGGGGGCGAGCTCGTAGTAGCCGGCGTAGTCGGCCAGTCTGGCGGCATCGACGGCGACCACTTCGCGCACCGCCGGCAGCTCGTAGCGCGGCTCGAGCAGGTTGAGTCCGAGGGCGTCCACCACGTCCGACGTGCTGTTGCTCAGGACCACCACGCCGCGCCGCGCCACGGGGTCGAAGCCACAGAAGCTGCGGTAGCCCCCCGTGCCGCCATTGTGCCAGACGATCTCGCGGTCGAAACCGGTGCGCACGTGCCAGCCGCGGGCTACCGCCAGCTGCTCCCGACCCGTCTCCACCGGCTCCTGCCGGCTCGCCGCGAGCGCCGCGGCGAGCGGCGTTTCCACCAGCCCCAGGTTGGCGGCCAGGAAGCGCAGCATGTCGCTCGCCGTCGAGCGCAGGGCGCCGGCTCCGGCCAGGGCGTCGATGTCCCAATTGGCCACCGGCCGGCCGCCGGCATGGCCGCGCGCCAGGCGGGAGCGCTGCTCGGCGGAGAGCGTGATGCGCGTGTCGTCGAGACCCAGCGGCCGGGCGAGGCGCTCGATCACCAACCCCTCATAGTCCGTGCCGGCGCGCTGGGCCAGCGCGTAGCCGAGCAGTCCGGCGCCCAGGTTGGAGTACTCGTAGGCGGCGCCGACCGCGCGTTCCAGCCGGTGGCCACGCAGGAACTCGAGCATCTCTCTCGCAGTGTAGTCGGCGTAGGGGTTGGCGCCGTCCCGCGGCACCAGGTTGCCGGGCAGCCGGGGAAGCCCCGAGCGGTGGCCCGCCAGGTCGCGGAGAGTGATCTGCCGGCCGTCACGCGAGGGCACGCGGCTGCCTGGCGGCAGGAAGCGCGCCACCGGATCGTCCAGGGCGACCAGCCCGCGCTCGGCCATCTCGGCCAGAAGAACACCGGTGAACGCCTTGGTGATCGAGCCGATCTCGAAGATCGTGCGCTCTCCCGGGGTCCGCTCGCCGCCCGCCGACAGCCGCCCGTAGCCGAAGTAGGATGCTCCCTCGGCGTCCACGACGCCTACCACGACGCCGACGATCTCCTCGCTCTCCACTCGCCGGATCACCTGCTCCCGCACCTCGGTGGCGATCCGGTCGGTGGCCGACGCCGAGCCGGTCGACAGGAGCCCGCCGGCCAGACAGCCAAGCACGATCGTCCCCAACCGGAGCCAGCCGCGCCACCCGCTGGCGGCCGGCTCCGGATCAGGACGAGAGAACGCAGCGGTTCGCATATTGCCAGCCTCCTCCGATCCTGACCGACAGGGGCTCATGTCCTGCTCGGTCGACTCTGCCGGTCCCCGATGGCGAGCATGCGGCGGCAGATCTCAAGGTTCACCGGTCCGTCCACGTCCAAGCCCAGCTCGGGGTCGGCCACCCGCTGGATACGGGAGCGGACGGCGTAACGGCGCTCGAGGCGCTCCTCGAGCCCGCGCAGGCTGAGACGGCCCAGGAGATAGGTCAGGAGGAGTCCGGGCCCGACCAGCCAGGCCTGCCGCAGAGGGCTCTTGCGCCATGGCACCAGACCCTCGAGATGCTGTCGCATCGCCGCCGCCATGCGCGGCCGGAAGACGCCGAAGTCGGCGGCGACGAACGACCCTTCACGAAACCGGAGCCAGTTCTCCTCCACCTCCGGGAATCGAGCTTCGAGCTCGCCGCGAGCCACCAGTCCGCCCTCGACGTCTACCCAGCCGACCGCGCCCGCCAGGAAGAGATCGACCATCGGGCCGGTGATCAGCGGAATATCCGACCAGCAGAAGGCGGCCCGCTCCACCGCCGGATCGAGCTCGATCAGCCGATCGATGCCGGCGTAGAGGTTGTCTACCAGGCCACCCACGGCCGGCACGCGCTCGAGCTCGCCGGCGTAGTCGAGCTCCTCGATCTCCGGCGGCCCCACCAGCAGCACCCGACCGATGCCCTCGGCCGCCGCCAGGGCGTCGAGCACCCACTGGGCCAGCGGCCGGCCGGCCACATCGATGAGCGCCTTGGGGCCACCACCGGCCTCGGCATGCAACAGGTCGCCGGGCCGCGGGGCTCCGCCCGCCAGCACGACGCAATCCAGCGGTAGCTGAGACAGGCCTAGCTCCTCGTTGTGGCCGCTTTCGCGGGACTCCGCTCTGCAAGCGGCAAGCGGCGTGACTGCAGAGAGCGCACCTCCAGATCGTGCCGGCGCACCGCGGCGATGCCTGCCACCGCCGCTCGCGCCCCCGACAGCGTGGTGATGCAGGGGATGTCGTACTTCAGCGCCGCCTGCCGGATCAGCGCGTCGTCCACATGAGACGACTGGCCGAGCGGCGTGTTGATCACCAGATCGATCTCCCGGTTGACCAGGTGGTCCAGCAGATGCGGGCGCTCCTGGTGCGCTTTGCGGACCGCCTCGACATCGAGGCCGGCGGCGATGAGTGTCGCGCGGGTGCCGTCGGTGGCGATCAGACGGAAGCCGAGATCGGCCAGCCGCTGCGCCACCGCAACCAGCGCGGCCTTGTCGGCGTCGTTTACCGACAGGAAGGCGGTGCCCGCGAGCGGCAGGTGGTGGCCGGCGCCCTGCCAGGCCTTGGCGAAGGCGCGGCCGAAGTCGTCAGCGGCGCCCATCACCTCGCCAGTCGACTTCATCTCGGGGCCGAGCACCGGGTCGACCCCGGCCAGACGGCGGAAGGGGAAGACCGGCGCCTTGACAAACACCCCCGGCACCGGCGGCTGCTCGGTGAGGCCGACCTCTTCGAGGCTGGCGCCGGCCATCACCCGCGCCGCCAGCTTGACCAACGGCACACCGACCGCCTTGGCGATGAACGGCACCGTGCGCGACGCTCGCGGGTTGACCTCGAGGACATAGATCGTGCCCGCGTGGATGGCGAACTGCACGTTCATCAGCCCCACCACCCCCAGCCGCAGAGCCAGCCGGCTCGCGATATCGCGCATCTCGTCGAGCTGGCCGGGGTCGACCAGCTGCGGCGGCAGCACGGCGGCCGAGTCGCCCGAGTGGATGCCGGCCTCCTCGATGTGCTGCATGATGCCGGCCACCACCGCGCGCCGGCCGTCGGCGAGCAGATCCAGGTCCAGCTCGATGGCGTCGTCGAGGAAGCGGTCCAGCAGCACCGGCTGGCCGGCCGCCACATCGGCGGCCTCCTGCAGGTACCCGCCGAGAGTCGTCTCGTCATAGCAGATCGCCATCGCCCGGCCGCCCAGCACATAGCTCGGCCGGACCAGAATCGGGAAGCCGATCCGGCGGGCGATCTCGAGTCCCTCCTCCTCGGTCGCCGCGATGCCGTTCTCGGGCTGGCGGATGCCCTCCGCGGCGAGCAGCTCGCCGAAGCGGCGACGGTCCTCGGCCAGGTCGATCGCATCCGGCGGCGTGCCCCAGATCTCGAGCCCCGCCTCCTCCAGGCCGTGAGCCAGCTTGAGCGGCGTCTGGCCGCCGAGCTGCACGATGACGCCCGCGGGGCGCTCGCGCTCGGCGATCGCCAGCACGTGATCGAGGGTCAGCGGCTCGAAGTAGAGCCGGTCCGAGGTGTCGTAGTCGGTGGAGACCGTCTCCGGATTGCAGTTGACCATCACGGTCTCGAAACCGGCCTGGTGTCGACCCGCTTGAACACCGGCCGGATCTTCCGCCGCTTGAGCTCCGCCGCCAGCTGGTCGTCCGGGCAGTCGAGCAGCTCGGCCAGCCGCGTCACCGACAGACCGCTGCGCCGGGCCCGCCGCAGGAGCAGCTCGGGCACGCTGGCCAGGTCCCAGCAGCCGACCTCGGCCTCGACGGCGACGATCTCGGCGATCTCGCGCAGGAACCACGGATCGATCTGGCTGGCCGCCGCGACCTCCTCCACCGACCAGCCCTGACGCAGGGCCGCGAAGAGGGCGAACAGCCGCTGCCAGTTGGGGACCGCCAGCCGCTGCCGGAGCTTTATCGGGTCGGCCATGCGGGCCTCGCGCGCCGCTACGTCGCCGTCCAGCTCGAGCGACGCCAGGCCCTTCATCAGCGCCTCGCGAAAGGTGGCGCCGATCGCCATCACCTCGCCCACCGACTTCATCGACGTGCCCAGCTCCGGCGGCGTGTCCGGGAACTTCTCGAACGCCCAGCGGGGGATCTTGACCACCGTGTAGTCGAGGCTGGGCTCGAAGGCGGCGTAGGTCTTGCCGGTGATGTCGTTGCGGATCTCGTCCAGGGTGTAGCCCACCGCCAGCAGGGCGGCGATCTTGGCGATCGGAAAACCGGTCGCCTTGGAGGCCAGCGCCGAGCTGCGCGAGACGCGCGGGTTCATCTCGATCACCACCCGCCTACCCGTGGCCGGATCCACCGCGAACTGGATGTTGGAGCCGCCGGTGGCGACGCCGACCCGGCGGATGACGGCGAAGGCGTCGTCGCGCATCGCCTGGTACTCGCGATCGGAGAGGGTCTGCTGCGGCGCCACGGTGACCGAGTCACCGGTGTGCACGCCCATGGCATCGAAGTTCTCGACCGAGCAGACGACGATGGCGTTGTCCCGCCGATCGCGCATCACCTCGAGCTCGTACTCCTTCCAGCCCAGAACCGACTGCTCGAGCAGCACCTGCCGCGTCGGGCTGGCGTCCAGGGCCACCGCCACCCGCTCTTCCAGCTCCTCGCGGTTGTAGACCACGCCGCCGCCCTCGCCGCCGAGGGTGAAGCTGGGTCGGATGATCAGCGGGTAGCCCAGCCCGGCGGCGATCTCCCGCGCCTCGCCGAGCCCGCTCGCGTAGCCGCGTCTGGGCACCTCGAGCCCGTTCTCTTCCATGGCCTCTTTGAACAGCTGCCGATCCTCGCCCCGCCGCAGCGCCTCGATGCCGGCGCCGAGCAGCTCGACTCCCCACTGCTCGAGGACGCCGGCCTCGTCGAGGGCCAGGGTGAGGTTGATGCCGGTCTGGCCGCCGACCGTGGGCAGCAGGGCGTCGGGGCGCTCCTGGCCGATGATCGCCTCGGCGATCTCCGGCGTCAGCGGCTCGACATAGGTGGCGTCGGCGACCTCCGGGTCGGTCATGATGGTCGCCGGGTTGGAGTTCACCAGAACCACCCGATAGCCCTCGTTTCGCAGGGCCCGGCAGGCTTGCGTCCCCGAGTAGTCGAACTCGCAGGCCTGGCCGATGACGATGGGACCCGAGCCGAAGATGAGGATCGAGCGGATGTTGTCGCGGCGGGGCACGGGGGCACTCTCGGGCGTCAGAATATCCCTATCGGAAGCTGACAGAAAGGGGGACACGAACCCGGGCTCCGCGCGGGATCATGTCCCGTCTTGCTCAGCACCGGCGATCGATCAGCGCTCGGGGACATGATCCTGCGGCTCCGCCGCAGGTTCGTGTCCCCTTCTCTGGAGCGGTCAAACCCCCACCCCGTCACGTCCGTAAGAACCAGTAGTCCGAGCACTTCGAGACGAGGGGGACGTCATGAACCAGAGAGCCTTCACCGCCGTCATCATCGCGGCCGTCGCTTCTGCGGCACCCGCGGTGGCACAGAACCGGGGCGACTGCCAGGGCAAGCAGCCCGAGACCTGGTCCATCATCATCGCCGGGCCCGACGAGCCGGGGACGCGGATGGTGGTCGAGGGGCGCGTGCTGGCCGCCGACGGCACGACGCCCATCGCCGGCGCCACGGTCTTCGTCTTTCACACCGACGACGCGGGCTACTACTCCCCCGGCGGCATGGACGAGTCCGACGCCCGGCTGTGCGGCCTGATGCTCACCGACGCCCAGGGCCGCTACCGGTACGAGACCGTCAAACCCGGCCACTACGCCACCGGCGGCCCGCCGGCCCACGTGCACTACCGGGTTTGGGGACCCGGAATCTCACGCCAGAGCTTCTCCCTCAACTTCGAGGGCGATCCGCTCCTGGGCGAACGCGGCAAGGATGCCTCCGCCAACCCCACCTGGGCGACCATCCGGCCTGCAACCCAGGGCGAAGACGGCGTACTTCACATCGTGCGCGACCTTCGAGCCCGGTAACCTCGGCGAACTCGGCACGGCAGGCCCGGCCGCTCGCCAGAGCCCGCGATGCCATCCACTAACGACGGCCGGTGCGCCCCTGGTCCGGCGGGTCTGCCCCTCAGTCGGCCAGCCCATCTTGGCGAGGAAGACCGTGACGCGGTCCTTTCTTTCGCAGAGCATTACCGATGGTTTGGCAGTTCATGGTTCGGGTAACGACGAGGTTTGGCACCCCGGGGCACCGGACACCTTGCATGCCCCAGCTCGAGACCTCGGCAGGCTTTGCTCCCTATCGTCCCTAAACCGTTCAATACAAATGCTTTCCTGGAGTTTTCTCGAGCGCGTTCGGGCGTGGCGTGGCTGAAGCCCAGGCATCGGCAGCCTGGTATCTGATTTGCTCTAAGAAGTCCTATGACTCGGCAAGGGGCACGGACTCCGAGGCCAGCTGCGCGGTGGGCTCATCGGGTCGCCGGCCTGGGTCTCGCTCTGGCGGCATTGACCGCGCCGTCCTCTCGCTCTGGCGGCATTGACCGCGCCGTCCGCCCTCGAGGCCGGCTACGTCGAAAGCTCCCAGGTCATGTGCGGCCCGCCCCCCGCAGCTTCCCTTTGCAGTACAGGAGCGTGGACCCCGTTCATCCTCAGTGGACCGCCTTTCGACGTGCCAGCCAATGCGGTGGTGGAGGTGGCCGTGCGCAATGTCGACCGCGCACTTTCCGGTGGTGCGCACAACGGCGGCGTGCGGGACCTGATCCCCCCTCTGATCCCCGACAGATACATCAACCTGCACCAGGCCGACGGCGACGGCTTCACCTACGTGACGATGCACGCTCAGACGGACCCCGGGGCACAGATCGAGTACTGGGCCGACACGACCGACATCGGCTTCGAACTTCTCGGCTACTGGGATGGCGGCGTGGCCTACGAGGACGAGTTTCAGGGACTCCCGGTGGGCACGCCGGCGACATGGGAAGATCGGAGCCTGGCGGCACTGGTCGGTGCCAACGAAGTGGCCGAGATCGCGATCACGAACAGCGCGAACCTTGCCTCACCCGAGGCTAACAACCGGGGGCGCTGGGGTGGCGCCCGGGCCAACGGCTCGGCGCTCGAAAGGCGCATCCTGATCGACAACCCTGCCAGATGGTTCTTTCTTCCATTCGGGGACGGCGAGAATGCCGTCAGCCTGTTCGTCAACGCGGACGCCTCCTCGACGGTCGA
>CALZJC010000090.1 GCA_945787525.1 Thermoanaerobaculia bacterium
GGTGGCGGATGCCGAGCTCGAGGAGGTGGCCGTCGGAGACGCCGGAGAGTTGGTCGCGGCGCAGAAGTCGATCGCCGAGCCGGTGGCAGGCGACGGGGAGAGCGGCGAGGCGCCGGCCGAGCTGCGCAGCGATTTCTCCGAAACCGCCTTCTGGGAGCCGCATCTGGTGCTGGGCGAGGACGGCGCGGTGGCTTTCGAGTTCGAGGTGCCGGATTCGGTCACCGAGTGGTCGGTCTGGGTGCACGCCCTGACCCGCGATCTGGCTGGCGGCGCCATCACCCGTGAGACGCGCTCGGTCAAGGACCTGCTGGTGCGGCCGTATCTGCCCCGCTTCCTGCGCGAAGGCGACCGGGCGTTGATTCGCGTGCTGATCAACAACGCCGGCGAGGTGGCGCTGGCGGGGACCTTCGATCTGGACGTCGTCGACCCGCAGAGCGAGCAGAGCCTGCTGGCGGATTTCGGGCTCGATCTCGCGGCGGTCTCGGCGGTTCCTTTCCGGGTCGAGCCGGGTGGCGGCGCCGAGCTCGAGTTCGAGCTCAGCGCTCCGCTGCGGGTCGGCGAGGTGGCGGTGCGCGCCGTGGCCCGGTCGGGCGACCTGTCGGACGGTGAGCTGCGGCCGCTGCCGCTGCTGCCCGGGCGGCTGCATCTTGCGCAGTCCCGGTTTGCGGCGCTCGAGGGCGAAGAGCGGCGCGAGCTGCGCTTTGCCGACCTGGCCGACGCCGCCGCCGACCCGAGCCTGATCCACGATCAGCTGGTGGTGACGCTCGACGCGCAGCTGTTCACCTCGGTGCTGCGGGCGTTGCCGTACCTCGTCAGCTTTCCCTACGAGTGCACCGAGCAGACCCTCAATCGCTTCCTCTCCACCGGCATCCTGACCAGCCTCTACGACGGCTACCCGGCGGTGGCCGAGCTGGCGCGCCAGCTGTCGGAAAGGAAGACCCGGCTCGAGCCCTGGGACGCCGACGACCCGAACCGCAAGATGGCGCTGATCGAGACACCCTGGCGGGTGGCGGCGGGTGGCGGCCGCGAGGACGACGATCTGATCCGGGTTCTCGACCCCCGGATCGCCCGGGCCCAGGAGCGCTCGGCGCTCGCCAAGCTGGTCAAGGCGCAGACCTCGCTCGGCGGCTTTCCCTGGTGGCCGGGCGGACCGCCATCGCCGTACATGACCCTCTATCTGCTGCACGGCTTCGCCAGGGCCGTCGAGTTCGAGGTCGACATCCCCAAACCGATGGTGCGGCAGGCCTGGTCGTACATGCACCGCCACTACCTCGACGAGCTGGCGCGGGAGATGGTCGAGGAGGACTGCTGCTGGGAGTTCGTCACCTTCCTCAACTACGTGCTCTCGGCCTACCCCGACGACGACTGGACGGGTGGTGTGTTCTCTGCCGAGGAGCGGCGGCGCATGTTGGACCACTCCTGGTCTCACTGGCGCGAGCACTCGCCGCTGCTCAAGGGCTATCTTGCTTTGACGCTCGACCGCGCCGGTCGCGGCGAGGACGCGCGGCTGGTCTTCGATTCGGTCATGGACTCGTCGAAGACCGAGGAGGATCTCGGCACCTACTGGGCGCCCGAAGAGCGCGCCTGGCTCTGGTACAACGACACCATCGAGGGCCACGCCTTCGCCCTGCGCACCCTGACCGAGCTGTCCCCCGACGACGCGCGCCGCCACGGTCTGGTGCAGTGGCTGCTGCTCAACAAGAAGCTCAACCACTGGAAGTCGACCCGGGCCACCGCCGAGGTGCTCTACGCGATGGTCCACTACCTGGAGAAGGAGGGCGCCCTCGGCGTGCGCGAGGAGGCCGCGGTCGCCGTCGGCCCGCGCGGCTGGCGCATGAGCTTCGAGCCTGACAGGTTGGAGCCCAGGATCGTCGAGCGCGGGGTCGAGGGCGGTGGCCGGCGGCTCGGCAAGCCGAACCAGATCGTCATCCCGGGCGCCGAGATCGACCCGGCGACCATGTCGTCCATCGTGGTGGAGAAGTCGACGCCGTCGTTCCTGTTCGCCTCGGCGACCTGGCACTTCTCGACCGACCGGCTGCCGGCGGAGGCCGCGGGCGATCTGCTGCGGGTGAGCCGGCGATTTTTCCGCCGCGTCCACGACGGCACCGAGTGGGTGCTCCAGCCGCTCCACGAAGGAGCGCGCGTCGAGGTCGGCGACAGCCTCGAGGTCCAGCTGTCGATTCGCGCCCGCCACGCTGCCGAGTACGTGCACCTGCGCGACCCGCGCGGCGCCGGCTTCGAGCCCGAGACCCTGCGCTCCGGCTACAAGTGGGATCTGGGGCTGGGCTGGTACGAGGAGGTACGCGACAGCGGCGCCAACTTCTTCTTCGAGTGGCTGCCGGCGGGCGAGTACACCTTCCGATACCGCCTGCGCGCCGCCACCGGCGGCAGCTTCCGGGTCGGCCCGGCGACGCTGCAGTCGATGTACGCGCCGGAGTTCACCGCCTATTCGGCAGGCGATCGGCTGGCCGTCGAGTAGCCCGGGCACCACCTCGAGCACCTACGACGTTTCGCGACGACGACCGGTGAGAAGGTCAGGCTAGCGCAGCAGGCGGCCCGGCGCTTCGGTCAGCCACTCGGAGATCCGGGTGGCCGACACATCGGACGCGAGGGCGGCCGCGGCAACCTGCAGGTCCGGCGGTCGGTGCTCGACGTCATGGCCATCGGAGGCGATGACCGTAGCGGCGCCGTCCTGCAACAGGCGCAACGCCTGCCGCGCCGTCCGCCTTCCGTTGGCGCCCGCGACGCTGTCGGCGTTGACCTGGGCGACACAGCCGAGGCCGAGCAGCCCGCCGAGCAGCTCCGGCTGCTCGACGAGCGTGGGATAGCGCTCGACATGGGCCAGGACGGGAACATAGCCCCAACCCGCGATCCGTTCGAGCGCTCGGTGGATGGACTCGAAGGGCAGAAAGGGCGACAGCTCCACCAGGATATTGCGGGTTCCGTCGAGCGTTACCGCACGCTCCCGCTCGAGGTCTTCGAGCAGCTCCGTGCCGAGCTGGTTCTCGGCTCCTTCATGGAAGCTCATCTCGCGCAGGAAAGCATGCTCTGGCTCCCCGGCCGCAACCAGCAGGTCGTCACGGGCACGCTCGAACGCTTTGCGTACGTCCTCGGGACGCAGTGACTCCGCGACGAAGGAGTAGAGGTGCGGGGTGGCCACCATCACCCGGCTGCCCGAGTCGTAGGCCAGCCTGAGCATCGCCAGCGTCTCGCCGAAGGTGCCTGGACCGTCGTCGATA
The DNA here is from genome assembly GCA_945787525.1 of Thermoanaerobaculia bacterium. Lineage (GTDB taxonomy): Bacteria > Acidobacteriota > Thermoanaerobaculia > Multivoradales > JAHEKO01 > CALZJC01. The sequence goes on from CALZJC010000090.1 coordinate 3,240, forward strand.
CCCGGCAGGTAGTGGACGTGCAGGTCGACCCAGCCTGCCAAGCTACTCCTCCGAATCCGCGATCTGCTCGCCGAGCACGGCTCCTACCAGCCGAGACGCCGGAAGTACTCCTCGGTGTCAACCTCCGCGAAATCGACCATCTCGCGGGTGGTCGCTCCAGCACCGATCTGGACCTCGATCTGCCGCGGCTGGGCAGCGGATGGATGGACCAGGGTCAAGGTGTACTCGCCCGGCGGTAGGGACAGGATCAGAGGCGTGAACGGCTCGTCCGGCAGGTCGCGCGAGCCGCCGGCGCCTTCGACCGCGGTGAGCTGGGCCCAGGGCAGGGCGGTGAGGACCAGGAGCCCGGAGCTTTCGCCGAGCGGCGGCGGCTGCTCCGCCGACGTGGCGTCGGCCGGCGGCGGCGGCTGCTCCGCCGACGTGGCATCGGCCCGCGGCGCCGCCCGCTCCGGCCGGTCGGGCAGCGACAGCCAGATCGCACCCGCCGCCACGATCAGCAGCGCGACCGCCGCGGCCGCCCAGACACGCCCCGAAACCGCCGCTACCCCGCCGGGGGGCCGATCGAGCTGCTGTAAGCGCCGCTCGGCGCGCTCGGACTTCTCGAGCTCGCGGCAGGTCGCCGCCAGCTCGTTCAGGGCCGCGGTTTCGCCGTGACTTCGGCGGAGCCGCTCCAGCTCCCGCTCGGCCTTGCCGAGGCGGCCCGCCGCGATGAGCTCCTCGATGCCGGGGAGCGCCTCCTCGACGGCCGCCAGCCCCTCCTCTTCGGTCTGCTCGGCCAGCTCGGCCTCCACCCGGCGCAGCTCGTTGCGGGCCTCTGGATAGCCGGGCGCGCGCTGCAGCAGATGGCGCAGCGCGACGGCGGCGGTTTTCAGATCGCCGTCTTCCCGATGCTGACGGGCGTCCGCCAGCAGAGCCTGACGCCCCGATTCCTCCGCGCGTAGCCGCTCGCTCTGCAGTCGGCTCTTCAGCTCCCTGTGGCTGTCGGTGGGGCCGTAGTCTTGCAGCATCTCGTCGAGAGCGGCCTCGGCGTCCTTGTACCTGGCCACGCCGAGCAGCCTCTCGATCCGGGAAGCCGAGTGGGCGATGAGCTCCTCGACGGACTCGACGACGTCCTCTTCCGGGATCCCGGGACTCTGGGCCTCGGCGGACTCCTCGGTGGGCGACGGCGACTCCGGCGGCGCCGTCGCCGGCGACGGCTCGGGCGACGGCTCGAGCGGCGTCTCGAACAACGCCTCCGCTTCCAGCTTCGCCGTCTCCGCGGCCTCGGGCTCGGGGACCGTCTGCTTCGCGACCGCCGCCGCCGCCATCGCCTGTGCGGCAGCGATCTCGTCCTGGAGGGTCGCTACCTCGACGAACTCGTCCTCGGGAGCCGCTTCCTCGGCGCCCTCGGCCTCGAGGACTGCCTCCTCGACGAATCCGGCATCGGGGGTCGCTTCTTCGACGACCTCGGCATCGGGGGCGGTCTCTCCGACGAATCCGGCATCGGGGGTCGCTTCTTCGACGACCTCGGCATTGGGGGCGGTCTCTCCGACGACCTCGTCCTCGAGGACCGCTTCCTCGAAGAACCCGGCCTCGGGGGCCGGCTCCTCTTCGACCTCGTCCTCGGGAACCGCTTCTTCGGCGACCTCGTCCTCGGGAACCGCTTCCTCCACGACTTCGGTCTCGACGACCGCCCTGTCTACGAACCAGTCGTCGGGGGCCGGCTCTATGACCTCGTTCTCGGGGGCCGCTTCTTCGACGAGCTCGGCCTCGAGGGTCGCTCCGTCGAAGAACCCGGCGTCGGGGGCCGGCTCCTCGACGACCTCGGCATCGGGAGCCGCTTCTTCGGCGACCTCGTCCTCGAGGGCCGCCTCCTCCACGACTTCGGTCTCGACGACTGCCCTGTCGACGAACCAGGCATCGGGGTCCGGCTCCTCTCGAGCCTCGGCCTCGGGAGCCGCTTCCTCGGCGAGCTGGGCCTCGAGGACTGCCTCCTCGACGAACCCGGCCTCGGGGGCCGCTTCTTCGACGAGCTCGGCCTCGAGGGTCGCTCCGTCGAAGAACCCGGCGTCGGGGGCCGGCTCCTCTACAACCCCGGCGTCGGGCGCCGCTTCCTCGACGAGCTGGGCCTCGAGGACTGTCTCCTCGACGAACCCGGCCTCGGGTGCCTGCTCCTCTGCGACCGCCGCCTCGGGGGCCGGCTCTTCTACAACCGCGGCCTCGGGGGCCGGCTCCTCCAAGAGCGCGGCCTCGGGGGCCGCTTCCTCGACGAGCTGGGCCTCGAGGGCTGCTTCCTCGACGACCCCGTCCTCGGGGACCGCCTCTTCGACGATCTCGGCCGCCGGGGTCGCTTCTTCCGCGACCACGGCCGCCTCCGGCGCGGCCTCCTCGGCGACCTCGGCCTCCGGCGCGGCCTCTGCGGCAGCCTCGGCCTCCGGCGCGGCCTCCTCGGCGACCGGCGCCTCCTCCTCGGCAACCCCGGCTTGCGCGGCGGCGGCCATCCTGTTCTCGAGCCGCTCCCGCAGAGCCACCAGCACGTCGATCTCGCCGTAGCGGCGCACCGCGTCGGCGAGCGCCTCAGCGGCCTCGTCGAGCCGGCCCTGCTGGATCTCCCGGTCGACGATCCAGGCCACCTTGCCGGTCTCCGCCGAGGTGTCGACCAGGTCGCTGCGGATCCCGTGGGTCGGGATCTCCGCGAAGCTCTCCTCCGGCAGCCCCTCGCCGGTCGCGGCGTCGTCCTCGGTGCGAAACGCCTCGTCGAGCAGCTGCTGGGTCGAGCCCGGCTCGAACGGGGCCTCGACGTCCGCCCGGCGGCTCTCGGCGGCGACGAAGATCTCGTCCAACTCGGCCCGGTGAGAGCCGGTGGCGGCGAATTTGGCCAGCGCCTGCGAGAACTCCTCGGCGGATCCGATCCGGTCGTCAAGCCCCTTGGCCAGCGCGTGCAGCACAACTCGCTGCAGCCCCTCTGGCACCAGGCCCTCCGGATCGGTCTCGGAGAACGGCAGCGGCTCATGGTAGACGTGCGCGGCCGCCAGGCTACGGAACGTATCGCCGCGGATCGGAAGTACCCCGGTCAGCAGGCGGTAGAGCAGCGCGCCGAAGGAGTAGATGTCACTGCGGCGCTCCACCTTGGCGGCGGCGCTGCCGATGCCGAAATGCTCTGGCGACGAGTAGTAGTACTTGCCCCCGTGGACGCCGGTGGGGGTCATACCGCCGGCGGCGGACTCGCTCTTGGCGATGCCCACATCGATCAGCCGGACCAGCGGCTCGCCGTGCTCGTCGCGCGAGACCATGATGTTGTCGGCGGCGACGTCGCGGTGCACGATGCCGTGATCGTGGAGATAGCCCAGGGCGATCAGGAACTGGCGACTGATCTCGACGGTCAGCGGAATACTGGGCGGTCCGCTGCCCTCGATCACGTCCTCCAGCGACAGCCCGTCGATGTACTCCATGACGATGAAGGCGATGCCCTCTTCGGCGTCGACGGCGAAGTCGTGGATCCGCGCGATGTTGGGGTGGTGCAGCCGGATCGCGTTCTGGGCCTCGTTGGGGAAGCGCTGCAGCATCTCGTCGTCGAAGGCGAGCTGCCGCCGCAGCACCTTGATGACCATCAGCTCGTCGAGCAGCCGATGGCGCACCTTGTAGACGCCCCCGACGTCGCCCTCCCTGATCTTGCCGACGATCTCGTACTTGCTGCCGACCATCTTCTGCGGCGGTTTCGACTCGGGGGGCTCTCGCGAACTGTTGCGGCCGTCTTCCATAGCGGGTGGGTTGCGGAAAATTTTAGCACGCGGGCGGGTCCGGCCACTGCCGAGTCCGCGTCGGGTCCGGCCCGGTAGGTGTTGCGGTCCACTCGTGGGGATTGCGGCTCGGCCGCGAGACGGCGGGTATAATCGCTCCGAGGCTGCTGTGAGCAGGGAAAAACAAGGGCTGTGCGGTTGTCCGTTGCCGGCTGCCATTGCGCTGCTCGTGCTGGCCACTGCGACCGCGGCCGGCGCCGACTTCAAGGAGGCCTACGGCGAGGGCAAGAAGGCCTTCGACCGGCAGAACTGGCGCGAGCTGGCGCGGTTGATGGAGCGGGCGATCGACGAGAACCCGCGGGAGGACAGGGCGATCCGGATCTACGGTATGGCCTTCGAGCCCTATGTCCCCTACTACTACCTCGGCGTGGCGCGGGCCGAGCTGGGCAGCTGCGACGCGGCCACGGCGGCCTGGCGGGCCTCCGAGGAGCAGGGCGTGATCCAGAAGCTGAAGGAGTACGGCGATCTCCAGGCCCGCCGAGCCGTCTGTCTCGAGTCCCAGGCGCAGCAGCGGGAGCTGGAGGCGGCGCTCGAGGCGACGCTGCGGCCGGGCCGCCAGGAGCTCGACGCCCTGATTCCGGCTGCCAGGAAGCTGCTCGAGGATACTTCTGCGGCCGGCATCTCGACGGCCCTGCGGGGGGAGCGGACCGCATTGCGGGAGGCGCTGGAGGCGGCCTCGGGCGCTGCCGCGGCGCGCTCGGTGGCCGAGCTGGGCCAGCTGCGCCGGCGGCTGGGCGACGCCACGACGGCCCTCGAGGGCGCGGTTGCCGAGTACCGTGCGGGTGAGCCGTTGCGACGGCGGATCGAGACCCTGGTCAGCACTGGCCGCAGCGTCCTGGCCGAGGCCCGGCAGCTGCCGGCCGCCGCCGGCGTCGAGGGCCAGGCCCAGGCCCTGGAGGCGGCGGTCGCGAGCGCCGCGGAGGTCTCCGCGATGACCTCGGCGGGCGATCTGCAGGCGCTGCAACGGCTGCTGACCGACAACACGGTGGCGCTCAGACGCTCGATCGACGAACACCGCGCCGGCGCCCCCGTCCGGCAGCAGATCGAGGGCCTGGTCGGCCAGGCGCGGGCCATCCTCGACGGCGCCGGTGTGCTGCCGCCCGACGCCGGTCTGGACGAGGAGTCGAGCGCCGTTCGCCGGGCGCTGGCCGCAGCGGCCAACGCCGCCTCGATGCGCTCGACCGCCGAGCTGGACGGGCTGCGCCGGGAGCTGAGAGACGCCACCGCGGCCCTGGAGCGGGCCGTGACCGCCTACGAGCGGCGGCCGCCGCCGGCAACGGAGCCGGAGACGCCGGCGCCGCCACCGGCAACGGAGCCGGTGATGCCGACGCCGCCGCCCGACACCGGGCCGCCGCAGCGCCTGCGGGACGCGGTCCGGGCCTATCTCGGCGGCGACTTCGAGCGCACGCTGGAGTACCTCGAGCCGGTGTCGTTCAGCGATCGGCGGGCGCGGCTGCAGGCGCACCTGTTCCGCGCCGCCGCCCGGCACGCGCTGTTCCGCATGGGTGGGCGTCAGGACCAGGAGCTGCTGCAGGCGGCGAGGGCCGACATCCTGGCCTGCCGCCGGCTCGACGGCGGCCTGGAGCCGGACTCCGAGGCATTCTCGCCGGCGTTTCTCTCGTTCTACCGCGACGGCGGCTAGTACTGCCGCGACGGCGGCTCGCCCGCTACTGGCGATAGACGAACGAGAACAGCACCACGTCCTGGCGGTCGGAGAAGCTGGCCGCGACGTCGAACTGGTAACGGTTCTGGAACGCCATGCCGGTGCCGACGGTGAAGTGGTCGTCGGCGGAGTCGACGTTGCGGAAGCCGTCGTGGTCGGGCTCGTTGAAGTAGCCGGCGCGAATCGTCACCGGGTTCCGGGCGTTGCCCGCCAGGAAGACGTACTCACCGCCGACGTGGACCTCGAGCTCGTCATCGATCGGCTCGGTGACGTCGCGGATCGGCGACGGATCCAGATCCGAGTAGGTGATGAGGTTGACGTCGACGGCCAGCGTCAGGCGGTCGTTGGGCCGCAAGGCGATGCCGGCTCCCAGCAGATCGGGAATGACGATCCTCTCGGGCGTGTCTCGGGCCAGCGTGGTCGGCGCGCTGCACGGTGTAGTCGGGAACTGGGACGGATCCAGAACGATCCTCTCGATGGTGTCCGCCGGGATGCCCTCGAAGCTGATGCAGTCGAAGAAGCGCGACTCGGTGGGGACGTCGAACTCGCCGCCCTTCTTGAGCACCAGTCCCGCCGAGACTCTCTGGTTGGCGTTCCAGAGCAGCCCGAGGTTGTAGGTGATGTCGCTCTCCTCGCCGACCACCCGCCGCTCCGAAAGCAGGATGTCGGTGAACTGATCCCGGGTCGGCCTGAACGGGGGGAGGGACTCGCCGAACTGGAAGGTGTCGAGCTCCAGGTCGGAGAAGTCCTCGATCTGGAAGAAGTCCGTGTTGTTGACGTCGAGGCTGGTGACGCGCACCGAGACGCCGAACGCCAGCCGGTCGGTGATCTTGAAGGCGCCCGAGGCCCCGAAGCTCTCGGCCAGGATCTCGGTGGTGGTCGATCCGCGGTACTCGTCCAGAAGGACGTCGTCGCGAACGCCCGAAGGCAGGCCGTTCCGTGCCGGAAGCTGGGTGAAACCCGACGCCTGGAGGCCTGCCGGAAGCAGGATGTCGCTGGTTGCCGTGAAGTTGGCGAAGCGGTTGTAGTAGACCGAGAAGACCCACTTCGGAAACGGCTTGACGTAGCTGGCGAACGAGAGGTCGGAGCTCGAGTCCGTGGATTGCCTCTGGCTCGATCCCGGCGGCACGACGCCGCATGTCAGGGCCGCACCGGTGACCGGGTGGGTGGCAGGGGCGTTCGGGCCGCACAGCGGGACCGGCCGCAGGGGGATTCTCGTCGTGCTCGACTCGTCGGCGCGTACTTCGTTGGCCACCCTGAAGGCGATCGCCGCCTTGGGGTCGTCGATCGTGCCGTCGAAGGAGAAGTCGCGCAAGTGGAACGAGAACTCCGGCTTGGTCAGGATCGTCAGCCCGGCCGGGTTCGCCTCCGAGGCGGTGGCGTCGTCGGCAATGGCGATGAAGGCGCCGCCCATGCCCAGCGATCGCGCTCCCGGCGGCGCCAGGCTGAACTGGATGGGCAGCTTGCCCAGCTCCAGCGCGCGAGGGAACCTCTCGAACCGGATCTGCGCCTCGATGGCCGATGTGCTCAGCAGCAGAACGACAGCGAGTGACAGCAGGGTGATTCTTCTTGGTT
>CALZJC010000091.1 GCA_945787525.1 Thermoanaerobaculia bacterium
CATCCTCAGCGTGCTTCGAGCACGCTTGCGGTGCCCTCGGTCGCAAGTCTTGCATCTTCAGACAGCTACGACGTTTCGCTGCGACGATCGGTGAGAAGGCCAGGCTAGAATCGCCCCGTGGCCCAGCCCGCTTCCTCGTCGCCCCTGTCCGTGGTCGCCCTGCGACCGGCCTCCCCCGCCGACGCCGCGATCCTCAAGCGCTGGCGGACCGAGGACAGCGTCGGTCGCCATCAGCCGCTCGGCGATGTCACCATGGCCCAGCTCCGAGCCGAGCTGGCCAGGCATCGACCCGAGGCGCTCTACCGCGGCCAGAACGAGAAGTTCCAGTGGATCGTCACCGCCGACGGTGAGCCGGCGGGGTGGATCACCCTGGTGGTGACCAACTGGGACCACGGCCTGGCCGAGTTCGGCTACGCCCTGGCCACCGCCTACCAGCGCCGCGGGCTGATGGCCCCGGCGATCGAGCAGCTGCTCGCCGACCTGTTCCTCAACACCCCCATCGAGCGGCTCGAGGCGCGCTGCTCGGTGGACAACGTCGCCTCGCAGAAGGTGCTCGATAAGCTGGGGTTCCGGTACGAGGGGCGGCTGCGGGGCTACTTCCGGCTGCGCGGCGAGCGGGTGGACAACAACCTGTACGCCATGCTGCGGGAGGACTATCTGGCGCTGGAGCCGCGCCCACCAAGCGCCCAAGAAGGGAGTGGCTCGTGAGCGTGGCCGCCAGCCTCGAAGCGGGCGCCGTGACCATCATCCTGGGCCAGGACGATTGGGCCCAAGGTCGCGATCGCGACGAGGGAATCGGATTCCGGCTCTACTGCTTGACAGCCCAGGACGTGGATCAACTGGCCTCCGACATCCGGGCCCGCGGCGGCACCCTGGCCTGGGAGCCCACCGACCAGCCCTGGGGCTCTCGCGACTTCGCCCTGGTGGATCCGGACGGGTTCAAGATCACGATCTCGACCGAGACCACCAGCGACTGAACAGGCAGGAACGCACCGCTGCTCGGACCCGGCCGATCTCTGACGAGCAACCGGGAGCGCCCGGGGCTCCGGGTGGTCAATCCGCCTGCAGCGAGACCGTCAACAGGACGGCCGCCACGAGCGGGGCGATCGTGCGCACGTGGTTCATCCTCACCCACTCTTCGAGGTAGGTCGCCCAGTAGGCGATCCCCTCGGCGCTGCTCGGGTCGAGGCCCTCCAGCCTGTTGTTGCGCGGAACGTGGTAGCCGACCGTGAGCAACACGACGCCCACGACGTAGAGCCCTCCGGCGATGAGCCGGTACCAGGCACCGGGGTCTTGCAGGTGCAGGGCCGCGGAGATCATCAGCACGAGGCAGGTGGCGCCAGTGCCGAACAGCAGCAGCATGAACAGCGGCGTCGGCGCCTCCTTGTTGATCGCCTGCATAGCGGCCGCACCCTGCGCCGGGGCGAGGCGCTCCAGACCTTTCATGGTGAACGTCGAAAAGGTGAAGAACGCCCCCGCTGCGGTGGCCGCACCGACGGCGGAGATGATCGTCAACGTCTGGGTGAACGGACTCATGAGGCCTTGCGCTCCAGGCTCCAGACGCCGGTGGCAGCGGTGTCGTGGGCATAGTCGGCGAAGTCACGCGGCGGCCGGCCGAGCGCCCGCTGGACACCGTCGGTGAGGTACGCGTTGCGACCGTCGAGCACCTCGGCGATCAGCTCGGCGATGGGCACGGCTTCCTCCTCGGGCATCCCGTGGCTGACGAGCTCGGAAGCGTACTCCTCGGGTGTCACCGGTATGTAGAGCACCTCGCGACCGACGGCCGTGCTGAGCTCGCCGGTGACCTCGGTGAGGGTGAGCAGGCGAGGACCCGTCAGCTCGTACAGCTGCCCGACGTGGCGGTCGTCGGTCAGCGCGGCGCAGACGACGTCGGCGATGTCGTCGGCGTCGAGGAACGGCTCGGCCGTGTCGCCGCCGGGCATGGCGAGCACGCCGTGGCGCACGGGTTCGACGAAGGTCTCGCTGAAGTTCTGGTTGAAGAAGGCGCAGCGCACGATCGTCCAGTCGGCGCCCGAGCTCTGCACCCGCAACTCGGCCTGGCGGGCGCCTTCTTCGCCCCGGCCGGACAGCAGCACCAGCCGCCGGACGCCGTTGGCGACGGCCTGGTCGGCGAAGGTGCCGACGAGGTCGGCCGCACCAGGCAAGGCGAGGTCGGGGTAGTAGGTGATGTAGACGGCGTCGACACCGGCCAACGCAGGCGCCCAGGTGCTCTGGTCTTGCCAGTCGAACCGGGTCTCGCCCGAGCGGGAGGCGGCCCGCACCGGACTCCCGGCCGCTCTGAGCCGATCGGCGACGCGCCGGCCGGTCTTGCCGGTGGCGCCGAGGACGAGGGTGGTCGGGGCGGTCGGGGTGGTGTCGATAGCATCGCTAGACATCTCGGGACTCCTCCTGGTTGGTGTGGTCTGTACCGTGTTTGCCATGCAAGTAGCGTAGGTGGGCTTCCGGCGACGGTCCATGGCTCAGATGCTCAACTTCATGTCCAGTCGTCCATAATTCGGCCTATGGACGCCTTCGTCGGCCTGCTCGATGGGCCGCGCGCCCGCGGCGCCTTCGCGCTGCGTACGGTCATGAGCCCACCGTGGTCGCTGCGGGTCCTCGCCGAATCGCCGCTCACCCTGATGGCCATCGTGACGGGCGAAGCGTGGATCGTGCACGACCGCGGCGAGACCGTGCGGCTCGGCCCCGGCGACGTCGCCGTCACCCGCGCCCCTGACCACTACACCGTCGCCGACGGCCCAGCGACCCGGCCCGACGTCGTCATCCACCCCGGCCAGCGCTGCTGTTCTCCCGACGGCGAGTCCCTGGAGGAGGCGATGTCGCTCGGCGTGCGGACATGGGGCAACGACCCCGACGGCTCCATGGTGATGCTCGTCGGTGCCTACGAGTCGATGGGCGACATCAGCCATCGCCTGCTGCGCGCGCTGCCACCGCTCCTGTCGCTGGCCAACGATCAGTGGGACTCGCCGCTGGTCTCACTGCTCTGCGACGAAGTCGTGAAGGACCAGCCCGGTCAGGCGGCCGTGCTCGACCGCCTGCTCGATCTGCTGCTCATCGCGGTGCTGCGGGCCTGGTTCGATCGACCCGAGGCCGAGGAGCCGGCCTGGTACCGATCCCAGGGCGATCCGATCGTCGGGCGAGCGCTGCGCATCATGCACAACAACCCCGCCCGTGCGTGGACGGTGGCCAGCCTCGCCGCCGAGACCGGCGTGTCGCGCGCGGCGCTGGCTCGCCGGTTTCACGACATCGTGGGCGAACCGCCGATGACGTTTCTCACCGCGTGGAGGCTGGCCCTGGCCGCCGATCTGCTGTGCGAACCGGATGCAACTGTCGGCTCGGTGGCTCGGAAGGTGGGCTACAGCAGCCCGTTCGCGCTCAGCACAGCCTTCAAACGAGTGCGCGGCGTCAGCCCGCAAGAGCATCGCGTCAGCGCCAGGTCGTCAGGCTAGGGCGCTCAGATTCCCACCGGTACCGGTCCTCGTGCCTACGCCCCGGAGGGCACTGTTCTGCGGACCGCCAGCAGGGAGAGGTCGTCGGGCCGATCCGTCTCGCCGAGGAAGCCCTCCATGTCGTCACGGCAGGCGGCCAGAAGCTCGGGTAGCGGTAGCCGCGCGGCTCGAGCCAGGGCGGCCGACGCCCGGCCGACGCCGTACTCGCCCTTCGCGTTCGCCGCTTCGGTCCAGCCGTCGCTGTAGATCAGCAGCATATCGCCCGGCGCCAGCGACAGATGCCGGTGCTCGTAGTCCGCCTCGCAGAACAGCCCCAGCGGCAGGCCGGCACCCTCCACCGGCCGCACTCCGCGGCGGTCGCGACCCGAGCCAGACGCTCTCGCCGGCCCCGGAGCTCGCCGCGCAGACGGGCCTCTACAGGCGTCACGCGGCCTCTGTCCGGCCCTCGGCGGCCTTCTTCAGAATGGCGATCTGGCCGGCGTGGTAGACGTTGTGCTGGATCACGCCCAGAAGCAGACCCCGGACCGTGGGATCGGACCCGGCGACCGGGTCCTCGAGCCGCGCGTCCTCGAGCGCCAGGACCGTGGCGTGCAGGCTGCTGTGAGCCTCCTCCAGCCTGTCGAGTGCCTCCTGCCAGCTGTGCTCGGATCCGTCGGCCGCGGCCCAGTCGAGCTCCGGAGTCAGGTCACCGAGCGCCTCACCCGCGAGCCGCCGGCGGGCGACGTCGATCCACACCCTGGCATGCAGCGCGATCTCCCCGATGGTGTGGGTGCCGGGCAGCGGCCGCCGGCTCGCGGTCTTCGCGTCGACGCCCGCCAGAGTCTCCGCCAGGGCGGGGCCGTGCCAGGCGCCACCCCGAAAGGCGCGCTCCAGCTGATCGGCGAGGCGGGCCGTCTCGACATGCTGCGAGGTAGAGGTGGTCATGATCTCTATAACCTCCTTTTGCAATTTAGACAGTTAGTATCGTACCCTACAAGACCTAACCTGTCAACATCCATAGGTAGGTTAGAATAGGACGCATGAAAGGCGCGCCCTCTCCTTCGTTCGAGCTGTCCGGTGGTTGCCTGGCCCTCGACTTCGCCAATACCTGGGAGGATCGGGGCCGGCCCGAGACCGACAAGCTCGACTCCTACGTCGATCACGTGGCCTTCGCCGTCCAGGCCGGCATCCTCGACCGCCGGCAGGCCGAGACCCTGGTCACTCGGGCCCACGACCGCGTCGCCGCGGCCGCGCGGGCGCTGGCAACCTCCATCGAGCTGCGCGAGACCCTGTACCGGATCTTCTCCCGGCAGGCGGCCGGAGCGAGCGCCGACGAACGGGACCTGGAATGGCTGAGCGCAGCGGTCGCCCGGGCAGCCGCGCGGCTCCACCTCGAGCCTGACGGCGGCGGTTTCACCTGGCGGTGGCACGGTCTGGAGTCGTCTTTCGAAGCTCCTCTGGCTCCGATCGCACGATCGGCCGCCGAGCTCTTGACCGGCGGCGATCTCGGCCGGGTGCGCGAGTGCGACGGCGCCCGCTGCACCTGGCTCTTCCAGGACTCCAGCCGCAACCGCTCCCGGCGCTGGTGCTCGATGGAATCCTGCGGCAATCGCGCCAAGGCGCGCCGCCACTATCGGCGGGCACGCGCCATCGACCGCCCGAGCTGAGAAAGGGGCCGGCGCGCCGGCGCCAGGGAACGCGGAGCTCCCTGGCGCCCAAGAGTGGTGCTGCGAGCGGCCGGCCGGCCGCTACGGATCAGGAAGCCGGAGCGACCGACGACGAGGCCGAGAACAGCTCGCCGCTGTTCGTGTCGTAGACCGCGACCACCAGATCCTGGGTCGCGCGGCGCAGCCGGAGGGAGGTCTCGAACTCGAGAGCCTCGTCCCCTGACGGCGGCTGCTCGCGGATCACCCGCCACGGCAACGTGGTCACCTCCGACCGGTCGCCGCGCCCGTCGATGGCGGCGACCCGTACCTCGAGATCGGCGGCAAACCGGTCGCCGGCCGGCAGCAGCGCGACGGCGCTGGCCGGCAACCGCACGGTCAACGGCACGATCATCGTCTTGCGCTTGTCGCGCTGTGAGGCGCCGAACTCGACGGCCAGCCCCCGCGAGTGCGCCGGGAACCCGAACAGCAGGGCGCTGGCGACCTGCATGGAGACCTCCTCCTCGATCGACAGGTCACGGTAGCCGGAACGGGTCCGCACCTCGAGTCCCTGCTGCTTCACCTTGAGCTCGATCGAGCGGCTCTCGCCGTCGCCGGAGCGGTCCGGGTTGAAGCCCAGCCAGTAGAACGAACGGGTGTCGTCGGCCACCCGAGACAGCGGCTCCAGGCGCTGGCCGTTGAGCAGGGCTCGACCGCCGGTCTCGCGGGCCAGGAAGCGCAGCGAGTCGTGCAGCTCGATCTCACGATAGTCGTCGAGCTCTCCCACGCCGGCCGCGCGCAGGAACGAGGCGTTGGCGGCGCTGACCCGGCCGTTGCTCTCGAGTCCCGGGGCGTCGATCGGATACAGGGTGTAACCGAGCAGGTTGGCCGTCTCGACCAGCGGCCCGTAGATCTCCACTCCCTGCTCGTAGCGCCCGTCGAACGCCGCGGCGATGGGATCGCCGGTGACGAACTCCGCCGGACGGAACGGCCAGCCGCCGCTCGCCAGGAGCATCACCTTGCGCCCCGGAGGCGCCGCGAAGCCGCGCAGCGTCGCACTGGCGGCGTTGACGGCGCTCTCCACCTGGTCGATCAGGATCTTGGAGTAGACCCGCTCGGTAATATCGAGATTCCGCCTACCGAGCGAACGGGCCGAGATCGGCAGAAACGTGCCCGACAGGATGCTGCGCCGCTCGGCGATCCGCTCGAGACCTGCGGCGGGCCGCAGCGTGGCGGCCTGCAGAGCCCGCCGGATCTGCCGCTCGTCCGAGCTCCAGGTCGACAGCATCTCGGTGCGCACGCCGTCCCAAGCGACGATCGCCATGCGATCCTCCGGGCCGAGGAAAGCCAGCTCATCGCCGAGCGCCCGGAGCACCCGGTTGCGGTCGACCCGGATGGTGAAGAAATCGTCGACAAAGACCAGATAGCTGGTGCCTTCCGCCTGCACGTCCGAGATCGGCGCCACCTCCCACGGCGATGCGCCGACGTCACGCAGCGCCTCACCGCCACGGAACTCGGTGAAGAAGTCGATCGGCACCTCCCGGCCATCGACCAGCAGCTGGAAGTCATCCGGGGTCAGCCCGAAGACCCGCGTGCCGGCGCGGTCGGTGACCACCGCCTCGACGTTGACGACGCGCACATCGATGGTCTCACCAAACGTACTGGCGGAATCCTGCGCCAGACCCGGCAGCGGCAGCAGCAGCGTCGCCACCACTGCGGCCGGCAGAATCGAACTCTTGAAATGCTCTCTCATTCTGTTTACTCCCCCTCCTTCATCCATGTATTCGTTGCGGGCGGTTCGCCGGATGAGCTCTTCCGATCCGACGCACAACCACGAAATGGCAAAGAGGATGCCAGGAGCGCAATCCTCAATCGCAGAGGGCTGATTCGGGCTTCAGGCCGGGCTTTCAGACGCTGCGACAAGCTACGACCGTCACCCCCGGAGGACGGTCTGGCGCCCGCGGCAGCTCGATCAGACCCGGAAGGACCTCCGGCAGCTCCTCCTCCTTGCCGGGCTTCTCGTGGAAGGTGGAGATGACCTGGGTGGCGGTCTGGGTCACCTTCGAGCCTGTCCTGGACCGTCTACGACATACTACGTGAATCCCCAGTGGCCGCGGCTCTTCGAGACGCCCGATTCAACCCGGCCCGAGGTCATGTTCCGATGAAACGAGACTTCCTTTACCTGGCGTATGGGTGGTGCGCTCTGTGCTCGATCCTCTCTCCGGCCGTGCTGCTCGGAAGCGCCGGTGATGGCGCGCCCGGCTCGCTGATCACACGGGTGACGCTCGGAGCGGAGAGTCAACGCCCCGCCGCGATCACCTTCGATGCGCGCGGCGATCTGGCGATCGTCATGGCCCCCTTCGGAGATCTCTCGACCCGCGACGGCACGACCTTGATGCCGCGCCGGGGCGTCATGCACCTCGCCGGAGCGCCGCCCATCTCTCCCGTCTCCCTCGTTGCGGCACCCGACGGCACCCTCTACGCCGCTGGCTATATGCAACAGGTCGCGCGCAGCCACCTGGGGCGCGACGGCCACTCCGGCCCGATGGGGCCTTGGCTGCGGCGCGCGGAGCTCGGCAGCGTGGCGCCGATCGGCCTCGCCGTCGACAGCTCGGGCGACCTCTTCGCGGCCGACATGGCCGACGGTCTTGCCGGCAACCAGCGCGTGGTGCGGATCGATCGCGAGACCGGCGCGGTCGAAATGCTGGTGCCGGCCGGCGCAGGCGGGTTGCAGAGCGCCCGGGCGCTGGCATTCGACGCCCTGGACAGGCTCTACGTCGCGGACCCGAGGGCCGGCGCCGTCGTGCGCTTCACTCGCGGCACCGGCGAGCTGGATCGCGCTGTCGTCCTGCCGTCGCGGGACCGGGGCAGCGAGTTCGTCGACCTCGAGATCGGCCCCGGCGGCCAGCTCTATGTCCTGGACAGCGCCCGCGGCGAGGTGATGCGCTTCAACCTCGACATTCCCGGCTCACGCGAGGTGCTGATCGATCTGTCCGAGGAGACCGTCGAAAGAGCGATCGGCATGGCCGTTTCGTCGTCCGGCGACGTGGTAGTGCTGACCGGCGGATCGGAGTTGCTGCTCTACGCCGGCGACGGCCCGGGGCCCGGGCCCGCACCGACCCGGGCGCCGCCGGTGACCACCAGCCGGCCCGCGGCCGGGACCAGTCGGTCGCTCCATCTTCGAGCGGAGCTGCCGGGGGGCGCCCGCGTCCGCCAGGCGGATTGGGGCATCCTGCTGCGCGAGATCTACCGCCAGGGCTTCGCCCTGGCCGCCATCGACCATGTCGGGGCGCTCGTCCGAGACCAGGCGCTCGGCGAGTCCGCACCGGCCGGGGCGCTGGAGCTCGTGGCGTCGGTGCTGGTGCTGCCGGGCCAGACGCTGCGCCTCGGTCTCGCCGATCCCGCGGCCCCCTCCGTTCCCCGCTGGTCGCAGGACCTGCCCGTCGGCGACGGCAAGCGAGTCGACTATCTCGACGCCGTCGCGGAGGTCGAGCGGCTGGCTCGCGAGCGCTGGCCCGACGTGTTGCGATCGCTCGGGCTCGAGCGCTTCGCCGACCAGCCGGGGCGGGACGGCGCCGCGGAACCCGCTCAGCCGCCAACCGCCTCCGATGAGCTCGACGTCCTCACCCAGCTCGCCAGGGTGCGCTCGGCGCACCGGCGGCTCGAGATCGCCGAGGAGGAGGCGCTCGAAGAGCTGGCGCTGGGCTACGCCAACCTGGGTTTCCTCACCGCCTTTCAGTGGTCCTCCGCCAGCGAGAGTCTCAAGGCCCGTTCCCTGCTCTACGCCGAGCGGCTGGCGACCGGTCGCCCGACGCCCCGGGCGCTGCGGGCCCGCGCCTACGCCCGGGCCCTGGCCGGCTTTCACTCCGCGGCGCTGGGTGATCTGGAGTCGGTCGACTCCGCACCCTCGACGGCCGGCTGGCAGGAGGTGATCGAGGCCTACTGCCGGTCGGACTTCCGTCGTCTCACCCGGCTCGCCACCGAGGTTGGCGCCTCCAGCGACCTGGCGGGCCGTCTCGCCTTCCAGCTGGCCGCCGACAGCGGCAGCCCGGTACTCGTTCGGCGGGCGGCGGAAGCGGTGCTGGTCGGCAACCCGCGAGCCTGGGAGGTCGACGCCAGGATGGGTCTGTCCGAGGACTTCGGCGTGCTGGCCGCAGGCAGCACCGCCCTGGAGCGCAACCTGGAGGATCTTGGCGTGCGGCTGTCGTCGACACCCGGATTGCCGACCAGCTCTCCGCCGCCGGACGACGATCCCAGCGCGCTGACGGAGATGCTGGAGTCGCTGAGACTGTGGTGGAGCAAGGCCGTGGCGTCGGAGCCCGGCGCCACGCCGTCCGTCGCGGTGGAGATGACGCGGCAGCTCGAGTCGCTGAGCGAGGCCGCGGCCGGCGACGACGGGCAGCCTTCCTGGCAGAGCCTGGCCCACCTGCTCGGCGAGACGCTGTTCGCCCAGATCGAGCGCCTGGTGGGCTTCGAGCGCTTCAAGCGTAGCGTCGACGTCGGCGGCCTGCTCGAGCAGCTCCGTCCGCTGTGGCGAGACAACCCGCTCGCCGGCCTGGTCGAGAGCTACGGTGTCGACCCGCGCCTCGACCCGGAGCTGTTCCACAGCCTGATCTCGGATCTCGAGGTCGCGCAGCCGCGGCCCGAGCTGGAGTATCTCCGCCGACAGCTCGAGCTCGCCGGTGACTCGGCGCCCACCGCCACGATGTGGTCGGAGCTGGGGCTCGAGCGCTCGGCGCTGGACGAGACGGCCGGCGACCTGCGGATTCTCCTCGACCACGCCTACAACGCCGGCGTGGCTCGGCGCCTGCTCGAGGTGAGCCCCGACTCGCCGGCGGCGCTGGCGGCGCTGATCCGCTGGGACTGGCCGGCGGTCGCGGAGCGCGCCCGGGAGTGGATGGCCGAGCCCGCACATCCGCTGATCAGCCGCGCCCTGGCGGACCGTTATCGCCGTGTCCAGCAACCCGAGGAGGCGCTGGAGGTGCTACAGCGCTACGTTGCCGAGATCCCGGACGCCTGGGCCTATGGCGAGCTGGCTTCGATCCACTCGGAGATGGGCAACGCCGATGAATGGCGCCGGGCGCAGGAGGAGTTCCTGGTCACCACCGACGAACAGGGTCTGGCTCACAGCCGCGCTCGCGAGCAGCTCGCGCCGCTCGCGAGCAGCTCGCGCAGTACTACAACCAGCGCGGGGAGTTCTCCAAGGCCCGGCCCTATGCCGACCGGGCGGCGAGGTCCGGCGCGATGTGGGCGCTCGAGACCGCCGCCTGGACCCATGAGGGGCTGGGCGACTGGAAGCGGGCCGAGCGACTGCGCCAGGCGGTCTCGGAGCGCTACGAGAGCGCCCGCGTCTCCTGGTACTTCTGGTGCCGCCGGACCGGGCACGGGGACCTCGACTCGGCGCGGCGGCTGGCCGAGAGCGCCCTGGCCGAACGCCGAGAGGTCGGCGGCGGCAGCAGAGTCGAGGTCGGGGTCTTCCTGCTGCTGGAGGACGAGCTGGAGGCGGCGAAGCGGGAGTTCCGCACCGTCTTCGAGCGCAGCGGAAACCCTCTGGCGGGCCTGCACCTCGCATTCACGCTCTTCGATCTCGGCCGGCCGGAGGCCGGCGACGTGCTGGAGCAGGTGAGCCAGCGCGGACCCGACTTCGTGAGGAAAGAGCATCTCCTCGGCGAGCTGCTGGAGCTCACCGCCGTTTCGCGCCGGCTGCTCTCCGGCGAGCTGACGCCCGAGGCGCACGGCGTGATCGTCGACGGGGTCCTGGCATCGGTGGACGACCGCTGGCGCGCCAACGCCGACTACTTCGTCGGCCGGTTCCTGGAGGTCGCCGGCGCCGAGAGCGAAGCCAGGGAGCTCTTCGAGCGCAGCACCGAGGCCTACCACCTCGGGATGTGGAACAGCACCCTGGCCGCCGTCAGACTGCGCCAGCTCGACTGACGCCCGACGATCCGAGCCGCTTGGACAGGGCGCTTCGCCTGCCCCGGCCGGCAATTGGTGGCGGCCGCGTCCAGGGCGAACAGTACCCGCTCACTCTTGCCGTTGGGGTTTTGACGAGGGACAGGACGAGACAAAGCCTACCCTGGGGGGTGTTGTCATCCAGGGACTTTGAGACTAGGAATATTGCACCAAGCTGTTGGAGAAGTGCGGCGGCACGAGCCAGCTTCCCTGCCGGTCGGGAGAGCGAGGGCTCCTGCTCCGCTGCTGCAACGAATGATCCACGAAGGGGAGAAAATGAAAACAGCTCGCCCGTCCGTTTTCGTATGGCTAGTCCTTGCAATCTTCCCGCTAATGACTCTTGTCGCGGCGTGTGCCATGACAAAGGTGATCGCTCCTGAGCCGGTCGCTCTAGAGGAGCCGGAATCCGGAGAAGAGGAAGAAGCGGAAGGCGGGAGCTCCTTGGGTCAACTGCCCTGAGGCTTCTTGTGCCCGACTCTGGGCTGGACAACCGGATTCTTCGGCAGTCAGGGTTGGAGGGGAGGTTTTCAAGAGAGCGCGTGCCCGGGGGCCCGGAGAGTGCGTTTCGCGGATTCCACCGCTGGTGGTTCGGCTGCCTTCTGATCGCGCTCGCCATATTGGTTGGGGGCTCAGTGCTCGCAGCTGCTCGCACCGATCCCGGCACCCTCGACGAGGTGAACCGCCACTGGAAGGGGGCCCGCTGCCGGATACGAATCCAGGTGCCGATCAAGGAGGCGAGCGACTCCCAGGGTTGGTCCAAGAGCCCTCGAATCGTAGGT
>CALZJC010000092.1 GCA_945787525.1 Thermoanaerobaculia bacterium
CTGGTGAGATTCGCGTAGACGGTGTGCTTGTAGCCGAGCGCTATGTCGCCGACACCGGATTGGCGACCGGCCGCCGTCGAGTCGAGGTTGGCAAGCGGCACCGCGACCTCCAGCATGCCCACCGGGCCGAAGCGCTTCTCGTAGAGGAGCTCCAGCTCGAACGCGCTGCTGGCGCCGTTGTCGTAACTGGCGGTGACGACCGCCTCGTCTTCGGGGAAGGCCTTCTCCGTGAAGAGTGGCCGCGGCAGGTTGAACTCACCGCGCGGCCAGCGCGGATCCTGGCAGAAGGTGCGCACATGCGCGAGGATCTGCCGGATCTCGTCGCCGGTCAGCGCGTCGCCAAAGGCGGGCATCATGCGATCGAAGGCCCGCACCGGGCCGCCCTCATGGATGATGGCGTACCAGTCCGGGTCCGGCTCTCGGGAGGCGAACTCGCAGTCCGAGAAATCGGGCACCGGCGTCTCGAAGGCAAGGTCTTCCTGTACTCCTCCCTTGCCGTCGGCGCCGTGGCAGCTCGCGCAGGCGCTCGCATAGAGTGCGGCGTCGCTCCTGCCCTGGGCCGACGAGACCGCCGGAACCAGCAGCAGCACGGCTGTGCAGGCCAAGAGCAGCTGTCTCACCTTGTTCATTCTACGGGTCTTGCCGAGTGAATGGGGCCGCCCCCATCTGGTGAGAGCCAGAGAAGGCCAAAGAGGTTCCCGCCGGCACGACGGGCCGGCTCATGGCGGAGCGTCGAATTGCGCTGGCGCTGAGATGGCAGGATAATCAGGTCGCATCCAGTCCGTCATCTCACGGCAAAGAGAACAGCGAGGCTTCGAATGAGAAGGATCGTGGCAGTGATTCTGTTTTGTGTTCCGCTCGGCGCTCAGGCGCACGAGCCGCACGTCTGTGGCCCCGGCATTCCCGACGCGCCGGTGCTCTCGGGCCACCTCGAGCAGGCTGACATCGTCGCGGGAGCGGTCGAGTTCGCGGAGCTCTTCGAAGCGGGAAGGGAGCTCTTTGTCGGCCAGTTCAATGTCTGTGACGGCCAGGGACGCCCGGCTGCCACGGGGACCGGCGAGAAGCGCGCGCCCGGGCAGCCCGCGTTCATCCGCACCTCCTCTCCGGAGGCCAACTCATGCCATGGCTGTCATGCGCAGCCGCGCTCAGGAGGAGGCGGGGATTTCGTCGCCAACGTCTTTGTCCTGGCCCAGGCTCTCGATCCCGTGACGGACTCGACGTCATCCGAGTTCAGCAACGAGCGCAACACGCTCGGCATGTTCGGCTCCGGCGCCATCGACATGCTGGCCCGGGAGATGAGCACCGATCTCCGGGCGCAGGCGGCTGCGCTGGCGGACGGGACTCACACGCTGACGACCAAGGGGGTCGACTTCGAGGTCACGATCGCCGGCGGCGCGGTAGTCGACAGCCGTGGCGTGGACACGGATCTGGTGGTCAAGCCCTTCCATCAGGCCGGCGTCGTCATCTCCGTGCGCGAGTTCACGGTCAACGCCTACAACCACCACCACGGGATGCAGGCCGAGGAGCGGTTCGACCTCAACCCGGACAAGGGCTGGGAGGAAGACTTCGACGAGGATGGCGTCCGGCGCGAGCTGACCGTTGGCGACGTCACGGCGGCCACGGTCTTTCAGGCGGCGCTGGGCGTTCCCGGACGAGTGCTGCCCAGACAGCGCGCGGCGCGCGAGGCCGTGCGGAAGGGCGAGGCGCTCTTCGGGGAGTTGGGGTGCGCCTCCTGCCACCGGCCGACTCTGAAGCTGAGAAGCCGCCGGTATGTCGAGCCCAACCCCTTCAACCCGCCTGGGACCTTCAACGACACGAGTCAGTCCATGAGCTTCGACCTCACCCGCGAGGGCGAGCGGCCGCGCCTGGAGCGGACCCGGGACGGCGGCGCTCTGGTCCGCGCCTACACGGATCTCAGGCGCCACAACCTGTGCGATGCGGCGGGCCCCGACGCGATCCGCTTCTTCTGCAACGAGGAGCTGCCTCAGGGTCGCCCTGCCCAGGACGGTCTGCCGGGCACCGAGTTCTTCATCACGCGCAAACTCTGGGACGTGGGGAGCTCGGCTCCGTACGGCCATCGCGGCGATATCACGACGATTGCCGAGGCCATCATGTACCACGGGGGTGAGGCGCGAGCCTCGCGGGACCGCTTCGTCGACCTGCCCTCCGAAGACCAGAAGGCGGTCGTGCGCTTCCTGAAGACGCTGCAGGTGCTTCCCGCCCGGGGTGGCGTCGGCGTCCGGGACGACAGTGACAGCGACAGCGGTGGCTGAGCAGGGGATCGTCGGCTACGGCGTTGGTCCCCCGTCCGGCTCGGCCGAGGAGCCTCCCGGTGATCTGGTCTCGACCGTCTGCTCGACGAGTCTCGAGTTGGGTACCGAGACGCTGCCCCGGGGAGTCACCAGTCGGGAGTTGAGGGAGCCGATCTCTTCGAGGCGGCCTTCGTGGCCATCGACCACGACGGTATCGCCGAGTCGGAAGTTCTCCTTGACGTAGTACGCGGCGAGAACGTTCCGCGCGACTTCCCTGCCGCCCCAGGCGAAGGCCAGCGCCAGGCCTGCTGCCACGATGGTGAGAAGGTTGCTGAAGGTGTCGGTCACCAGAGCGACGTCAAAGCCCAGGTGGTCGACGGTCGCGATGACGGTGAGAGCTATCAAGACCCAGCGGACGATGGCGCCGAGCCGTTGGTGGGGTGTCACGCCCATGCCCGCCAGGCCGGCGTCGGTTGCCCGTCCGAGAAGGGCCGCCATCAGCAGACCGACGATCAGCAGGATGACGGCGCCGATCAGTCGCGGCACGTAGCCGACGAAGGTCCGTACCGGCAGGTCGGACAGGTCGAGGCCCAGATTCTCGAGGGCCAGCACCAGGAAGCACAGGAGACCCAGCCAGAAGACCAGCTGGCCGATGATCACCGAGGTGGGCCTGGAGAGGCCCACGCGAGTCAAGGAGTCGCGGAGCCCACTCTCCTCGATCTGCCGGTCGAGGCCGAAGCTCCGGCTCGCCTTTCTCGCCAGGGCGCTCAGCGAACCGACCAGGCTTGGGTGAAGAACTCGGATTGCATCATGGTCTTTCTCCTCTAGCGCGCGAGGTCGGCGCGTGTTCGAAATCGACAATCGGGAGCAGGATTCCTACAAGAACGCAAAGAAACCCTCTCGTGACCAGCAGGCCGCTCGCCGTCCCCAGGCTCGCCATATGAATGCGGTGGAAGATACGGCGCTCGAGACCTTGGCTGGCGGTCGAGTCGAGAAACACGTCGGTGAGCCCGGGCAGGTCCGCCGAGGCCTCGGCCCACAGACCCTCGTAGACCTGGAAGCACTCGTCGCAGTGACTCAGGTGCTCCAACAGTGCCTGTTCCTCGTCCAAGGCGTCGAGGGTGCGCGTCACGAGCTCGCGCAGCTCCGCGGGTGCCGGGTGTTTGTTCATGGATCCTCCCTGTTCTCAGTCTTGTCGAATGCCTCACGCAGACGGGCCCGAGCGCGAAGCACTCGCATCTTGACGGCGCCCAGAGACGACCCGAGAAGCTCGGCTACGTCCTTGTAGGGTGTCTGCTCGAGGTCGACCAGCCGGAGAAGTCTGCGGTCCTCCGGGGCGAGGGAATCGATGGCGAGCGCCAGTCTCTGCAGACGACGTCCGCGCACCGTCAGGGCCTCCGGACCGGGAGAGCCGTTCGTGGCGGCGGCCGCCGCCTCTTCGAGTGGCTCGCTGACCGTCCGAAGGCGGCGCGACCGCCGTCGCAGCTCGTTCTTGCAGCGATTGGTCGTGATGCGGTGAAGCCAGGTGCGAAAGGACGCCTTTCCCTGGAATTGCGCCAGCTTTCTGTAGGCTGTGAAGAAAACATCCTGGGTCATGTCTTCGGCATCCTGGACGTTGCCGAAAAAGCCGAGAGCCACGCGCCACACCAGGCTTCTGTGACGGCGGAGTAGCTCACCGAACGGTCTCTCGTCGCGGCCCCCACGATCGAGTGTTTGCTCGACCAGCTCCTTGTCGGAGAGCTCGCCGAGCCTGCTGTCCACGTTCGAGCCACTGCTCATACAGACACCGCGCGGTCACTGCTTGTCACGGCCTGCCGGAGGGCTCCCCATTCCGTGAGCATCTTAATCGGCGATCGGCAGCAAGAAAAAAGGCCCGGGCACTGGGCCCGGGCCGGGTACTGCCTGGATCCGTCTCGAACTACAGAAGATCGAATGAGGCCCGCAGCAGCAGGCTCCGCCGGATCTGGGTCTCACTCGACACCTGCGGAAAATCGAGCAGGTCGTAGGTGAAGTCGAGCGACAGATAGCGGCTGAGGCGGTAGCTCAGCGTGTTCCGCCAGTCGATGGTCGGGTTGCCAGTGTCGTCGACGTCGGCGAAGACCTCGAGGTCACCCAGGTAGGAGAGGCGATTGGCGAGCGTGACGTTGGCCAGCAGGGTCGTCTCGAGCCCTTCCTGGCTGAAGTCGTCGATCTCGAAGAGGTCGAGCTCGGGGGTGGCTGCCAGATCGCTGACCACGAACGCGTTACTGAAGAGGTTCTGGCGCAGGCCTACGCCGCCGCGCCAGTTGATCGTCGCCCGCTCGTTGCGCAGCAGGCGAACGTTGATGCCGAATCCCTCGCGCACCCGCAGCGAGCCGAAAGCGTCCGCCGTCGAGTACTGGCCGTTCGCCGCGACATTGACGAGCTCTCGCGAGCCGTTGAGCCGGTTGTAGGCGATCGTGATCGGCTCGGTTGCAAGCGTTTCGGCCTCGAAGACGTTGGTCAGGAGTCCGAACCGCACGTACGGACCCCAGCGCTCGTTCAGGTACCGGGTGTAGAGGAGGTCCTCGCGCAGCCGGTCCTGTGTCTGCTGGGTCGGCAGGCTCTTGCCCTGGTCGGGGTCGACCCGCAGGAAGCCCTGTTCGATCTCGAAGATGTTGGTCAGCCTGTGGGGGCCGTTCTCGTAGGTCGAGTAGGAGTCGAGGAACACCGTGCCCGCCATCGATGACTGATTCGGCCTGCCGACGACGTCCGTGGTCTCACCGAACGACAGGGCGCCGCTGGCCGTCAGGCTGTGGGCCCACTTCGAGTCGGACTCCGCGGCCTTCATGCCCACTTCTTCGGCGGACACGACGCCGGCACCGCGGAAGTCACCGCTGTCCGGGTCGAGCACGAGCTTGAAGTGGACGAGCCCGCCTTGCGGCAGAAAGGCCGTTGCGAAGTCCTTGCGGGCCCGGAAGGTCTCGCCGGAGCGAACGATGCGGTAGAGACCGGGCTCGAGGAGCCAGGTCCGCAGCGTCTCGCCTTGCAGCGTGTCCGCTCCGAAACCGGTCCCCATGACCTCCCGATCCTCGGCGCGAATGATCTCGTAGGTCGATCGGAGCGGGATGTTCTGGGTATCGACGACCTGGACGAGCAGGCCCGACCAGGTTGCCTCGAGAGTGGTCACCTCGCCGGCGGTCACAACGGCGGGCACGCTGACCATCTGGTTGGCGGTGCCGCTGCCGATCCGGACCTCGTAGGATCCCGGATCCACCACGATTCGCTGACCGGTCTTGCCGGTGGCGACCCTGGTCTCACCCGCGAAGACGAGAACGTTGGGCTCGTCGGCGCCTGCCGTCATGGCAGGAGCGAAGATGGAGCCTTTGCCCTCCGGCACGATCGTCGTGTCGGCGGCGATCTGTTCCGCGGCGGCCGGGGCGATCCAGCGGTACAGGCCCTCGCCAGGTTGGGCGGCAATTGGCGCCGTGCTCAGCGCCGCGACCGCGATCATGCTCAAGAGACAGCTCGGTCTTTTCGTTCGGTTCACAGTAAGCCTCCTTTGTTACCTCTCGGTTGAGAGGAATCGTCCGACCGGCGTCGGAACCGTCCGTGCGACCGGTCAGCGCGGCTCTCCGTGCCGCGCCTACTGCAATAGACACCGTCCGGCGCGGCAGGTAACTGTTCGACGGAGCGGTCGCATGGCGTTACCTTCGGCGGTTTTCGGTGTCTACACAGGTGACCGAAAATCAACGGACCCCACGAGGCTCCCAGGCGCCGATCCGGGTCATGAGGAGGACCATGAGAATGACAAAACGAAGCGCTTTGGTTGTTTTCCTGCTTTGCGGCTTGGCTCTTGTCGGAGGTTTCGTGACCGCCCAGCAGGAGCCGCCGACGAGCGAGCCTCCGGCGACGGCTGCCGTGACTCCCCCAGCTCCTCAAGCGCCGGCGGAGCCGGTAGCCCAGCCGCCGGCGACTACACCGTCGCCATCTGTTCGGCAGACGACACAGGCGGCCGTTCAGGGTGTGACGGCGGCCGCCACGGAGTCGGCCGAGACCATGGCCGAGGGCGGCAAGGCGCTTGCCGCCCAGGGTCGCGGGCTGTGGAGCGAGATCCTGCTGCCCTTGTGGCACCGTCTCGCCGCCGCCATACCCGGTGTTGCGAAGGCCCTGCTCGTCCTGCTGATCTTCTGGGTGGCTGCCATTCTGGCCGGAGCCGGTGTGCGAAAGGGCCTTGGCCTGACCCGCCTTGACGACCGAGCGACGGAGGATTGGGGTCTCGGCGGCATGCTGACAACCTCCGAGGGACGAGTCCGATCGCTGGAAAGCACGGCGGGGTCTCTCGTCAAGTGGTTCATCCTATTGTTCGGCTTTGTCGCGTTCTTCCAGGCCCTCGATCTCGCCATGGTGGCGGGTCCGCTGCAGGGAATCGTCGCCGAGATCGTCGGTGTGGTGCCGAATCTCCTACAGGCGGGCTTGATCCTGCTCGTGTACTGGATTGTCGCGTCGCTTCTGCGCCTAGGTGTCACTCGCGGCCTCGGCGCGGTGGGCTTCGACGACAAGGCCGCTCGCTTTATCCCCGAGCGGGAAGTGAAGGGCAAGACGGTGCGCCCGAGCGGGCTGGTTGGGAAGCTCGTCTTCTATGTCGTGCTGCTCTTCGGGCTGCCGCCGTTTCTCGATGCTCTCGGTCAGCGCGCCCTGGTAGCGCCGCTAGGCGAAATGCTCGAGAAGACGCTGGCGTTTCTCCCAAATGTGGTGGCGGCGGCGGTGATCTTCTTCGTCGGCCACATCATTGCAACCATCGTTCGCGAAGTCGTGACCAACTTCCTGGCCGCTGCCGGCGCCGACGTCGGAGCCAAGCGGCTGGGCCTCGGAGAGGCGGTCGAAAAGCTGAAAGTCTCGGAGATCGCCGGCACCATCAGCTACTTCTTCATCATCGTTCCGGTGATTGGCGCGGCGGTCGATAGCCTCGGCATTCGAGCCATCTCGGAGCCGGTGACGACAACCCTGGCGACGCTCCTGGCGGCGGTCCCGCTGCTCTTCGTCGCCGGCATCGTCGCCGGCGTCGGTTACTTCCTGGCGCGGATCGTGTCGCGCATCGTGGCGTCGTTTCTCGAGGGCGTCGGCTTTGACCTCTTGCCCGAAAAGCTCGGGTTGGATTTCCTGCGCTCGGATTCCCCAAGGGCCCGGCCCTCGGCCGTCGTCGCCAGTGTCGTGATGCTGGTGATCATCCTGCTCACGGCCCAGCAGGCGCTGGCTACCCTCGGATTGACTCAGCTCTCTGATCTGATCGGCCGCTTCATGGGCTACCTGCCGCAGGTCGTGGTGGCTGTGTTCATCCTGTTCGCGGCTCTGTGGCTGTCGGGCTGGGCGGCACGGATTGCGACGGCGACTTTTGGCGAGCACCGTCGGGGCCGGTTGTTGACGGCCGTCACACGGTACGCGATTCTGCTCTTCGGCTTCGGCATCGGTTTGAACGAATTGGGTGTCGGAGAGTCGCTGGTGACGGTGGCCGTGGCAGCGGTGCTCGGTGGCGCCGCCCTCGCGCTGGGCCTGGCCTTTGGGCTCGGTGGGCGCGAGCGGGCCCAGCGCTTGATCGAGGAGACTGAAAGCAACTGATCGGAGCCGACCGCTCGGCGAGGTTTGAGCCTATGAAGAAAGTCATCGCAGTTACCCTGCTTACGCTCTTCGCCATCTGCTGCGAAGCCGGTCTGTTCAAGAACTCGGTCGATCTGGCCGACCTCGCGGAGGTGCCCGCCGATGCCCTGGTCGAGATCCAGGAGACCGAGTTCGGCGTGTTCCTCGCGCAGGTGGGGCTCAACTCGGCGAAAGCGGCCGAGCGCCGGGCAGTCGGCGCCGGCAGGGCAGCGGATCGTCTACTCGATACCGAGGACCTAGACCTCAAGGCGGCCAAGGCAGAGGTCAAGGCCGCCAAGGCGAATCAGGATGCCGAGAGGCTGGCCGCAGCGGAGGCCGTGCTGAGGTCCGCGGAGCGGGACAAGAGAACGGCGAAGCAGTTCCTCGAATGGAAAGAGTACGAGCGAGAAACTCGCCAGGCCGAGGAGAAGATGGCTGCGACCGCACTCGATCTCTCCGAAGCCCGGCGCGATCTGGCCCGCGCCGAGCTTCTGGTACGTAGCCAGGTCCCGGCCGCCGGCAAATACGACGTCGCGGATCTGGCGAAGACCGTTCGCAAGCGGCAAACGGAATACGACAGTGCGAGCCGGAAAGCCGGGTCGAAAGCCCTCGAGCTCGCAAAGCTCGAGCGGCAGTGGCTCCGCCTGGCGACGCCGTAGTCGGGGCCCAATCTCAACGGTCTGGTCCTGGGTGTCCTGCTCTCTCTCGCCGGGCCGTCTGCCGGCTTGAGCGTTCGGGCATTCAGCCCTCGCTCAGGCGTACTTCAGGAGGATCGTCTCGAACACGTTGCCGACATCCTCCCCGGCATCGCGCGTCGTTCGAGCCGTGTGAGAACGCCATGAACATGGCGGAGAGAACCTGCAGGCGGGAGAAGAGCCTGTTCACTCTCCCCGGGTTGGCCATCCTGAAGAAGTAGTAGATCAGGTTCATCAGGACGAGCGCTCCGAGGAATCCCAGGACGGTGGAGAAGAGAAGTCCCCATCCGACCTTCGCCCAGCCGGTGGCCACGAGCACATCGGGCCCGGCCTGCGCCAGACCGGCGCCGGCGAGCCCGGCGACCAGGGCATGGCTTTCACTGGTCGGCAGGCCATAGACCCAGGCCAGCGTGCTCCAGGCGATGATCCCGACCATGGCGGCTCCGACGACGCTCGGCGAGACCGAGTCCGCCTCGACGATGCCCTTGCCGATCGTGGCGGCGACCGCCGTGCCCGAAAGGGCTCCCGCAATGTTCATCACGACGGCCAGCGCCACGGCCCTCCCGGGCGCCAGAACTCGCGTCGAGACCACGGTGGCGATCGCGTTGGGCGCGTCCGTCCAGCCGTTGACAAACTCGGCCCAGAGGATGAGAAAGAGAACGATGAGGACCGCGGCGGTCAAGGTTCCCCGGCGGCTGATCGTCGCGCCGATCTCTCGTTGACCGACGCCTACTCCTGATCCGGACGCTTGAGCTGGGATTTGAAGTAGTTGATCGACTGCCTCAGGGTCTTCCAGACGTGCTCCGCGTCGCCGGTCAGATCTTCCCAGGATTCTTCGCCCGCGGCGCGGACCTCGCGTAGCTTCTGCCGTGCGCCGGCGTAGCTTTCACGGACCTTCGAGAGCTGGGGCTCGAGCTTGCTTCTGACGGGCTCCGCCGCCTCCGCAAGCTTGGCTTCCATCCGCTCGAGGTCCGCATTCCATTCGTCCAGCTGCTGCTTCATCCTCTCGACGTAGTCATCTCGGTTGCTCATCTGATCCTCCTTTTCCGCCGATGCTAGCAGCCGCACGGCGGACTTCGCGTTCTGGTCTAGAATCGGTCCTCATAACCAGTTGCGACGGCCTCAGTGCTGGTCTACGCCGCTTGGACGGATGCGCGGAGCATGATCGGCCGGACCCTCTCCCACTTCAGGTTCACCGCCAAGCTAGGCGAGGGCGGCATGGGTGAGGTCTACCGGGCCGAGGACTCGAAGCTCGGGCGCGAGGTGGCGATCAAGGTACTGCCCGAGGCCGTGAGTGCCGAGCCGCAGCGACTGGCCCGCTTCGATCGCGAAGCGCGGGTATTGGCGTCGCTCAACCATCCGTCGATCGCCGCCATCTACTCGTTCGAGCACCAGGATCCGGTGCACTTCCTGGTGATGGAGCTGGCCGAGGGCGAGGATCTGGCGGAGCGGATCGCGCGTGGTCCGGTGGCCCTCGGCGAGGCCCTGCCGATCGCGCTCCAGATCGCCGAGGCGCTGGAGACCGCGCACGAGCGCGGCATCGTCCATCGGGATCTCAAGCCGGCAAACGTCAGAGTCACCGCCGAGGGACAGGTCAAGGTCCTCGACTTCGGCCTGGCCAGGGCGTTCGAGAGTGGGGACGGTCCCGGCGCAGGTCCCGAGCGCCTTTCGATCTCGCCGACCTTGACCGCTCAGATGACCCGGGTCGGGGCTCTTCTGGGAACCGCCGCCTATATGAGCCCGGAGCAGGCCCGCGGCCAGGAGGCCGACAAGCGGGCGGACATCTGGTCGTTCGGCGTCGTGCTGTACGAGATGTTGGCCGGGAAACCGCTCTTCGACGGGGCCTCGGTGGCGGACGTCCTGGCGGCGGTGGTCCGAGATGATCTCGACCTGCCAGAGCTGCCGGAAGACGTACCGCCTTCGATTCGCGACCTCCTCGCCCGGTGCCTCGATCGGGACCCCAAGAACCGGCTCCGTGACATCGGCGAGGCGCGGGTTCGGATCGCTCGGGCCATGGCGGCACCGGAGGAGGCGGAGGCGACGACCACCAGGCTGGCGGCAATCCCGATCTGGCGAAGGGGGTTGCCCTGGGCGGTGGCTGCACTCGCCGTAGCCGCGAGCCTCACCGCAGCGCAGCTATACCTCTCGCGGCCGGATGCGGAGGCGTCGGGCTCGCCAGGCGAGAACCCGCTCGCCGGCGCCAGGTTCACCAAGGTCACCGATTTCGAGGGCTCCGAGTACGACGCTGCCATCTCGCCCGACGGGCGGATCGTCGCGTTTGTCTCCGATCGAGACGGCGCGTTCGAGGTCTACGTTGGCCAGATCGGCGGCGGCGAGTTCCGGAAGCTGGCGCGCCTCGATGACGGCTTCACGCTTCAGGACGCCCGGGTGCCGGTGCGCAGCGTAGGTTTCAACAGCGACGGCTCCGAGATCTGGCTGGGCGGTGGTCCATGGAACAGAGTGCGCACAACACCCCTGATGGGTGGCCCGGTGCGTAACTTCCTTGGCGAAAACGCCGTCAACGTGGCCTGGTCGCCCGATGGCGAGCGGATCGCGTATCACGAGCGGCTGGCGGGAGACCCTCTCTATGTCGCCGACCGCAACGGCGCCAACAGCCGGCTGGTCCTCGGCCCGCCGGCCGGCACCCATCAGCACTATCCGGCGTGGTCGGCCGATGGGCAGTGGATCTACCTCGCCCGGGGCCGGCCGACCACTCTCGAGATGGATCTCTGGAGGGTGCGGCCCGACGGCCAGGGGTTGGAGCAGTTGACCCGCCACAAACTGGACGTGCGCTACCCAACGCCGGTCGACGAGCGAACCGTGCTCTACAGCGCCCGCGAGGCGGACGGGGCGGGGCCGTGGCTCTGGGCGGTAGACGTCGAGACGGGGGTCTCGCGACGCGCCAGCGTCGGGCTGGAACAGTACGCCTCGGTGGCGGCCAGCTCCGACCGGACCCGCTTCGTGGCGACCGTCCAGAATCCCCAGGCAAGGCTGCTGAGTGTACCGATTCTCGATCGCATGGCGACCGAGAGCGAGGTCGAGCCCGTCGACGATCTGCCGCCGCAGCGCGCGCTGGCGCCCCGCTTCGGTGGCGCGTCGCTGTTCTATCTGTCCTCCCGAGGCAGCGGCGATGGACTGTGGCGCTTTCGCGAGGGCCGTGTCGCGGAGATCTGGAAAGGCAGCGAGACGGCTCTGCTGGAGCCGGCGGCGGTCTCTCCCGAGGGAACCTCGGTCGCGGTGTTGCTGCGTCTCGCGGAAGGCTGGCGCCTTCACCTCCTGAGTGCAGATGGTGCGCAGCTCCGCTTGCTGTCGAAGAGCGTCGATGCCCGCGGCGCGGCCGCCTGGTCGCCGGACGGTCGCTGGATCGTCACCGGAGGGTATGAAGCGGGCGTCGAGGGCCTGTTCAAGATCCCGGTGGACGGCGGGGTGGCGGAGCGCATCGCCGAGGGGGAGGCCTTGAACCCCGTGTGGTCGCCGAATGGCGATCTGATCGTCTACGCCGGTGCCCAGGTCAACGTGGCGGCGCCGCTCGTGGCGGTTCGCCCCGACGGTAGACCGGTCGAGCTGCCGAAGATCGAGGTGTTTCGATTCGGCGAGCGCGTCCGTTTCCTACCGGACGGCTCGGGGCTGATCTTCATGCGCGGCCTGGGTTTCTCCCAGGACTTCTGGCTGCTCGATCTCGCGACGATGAAGAGCCGCCGGCTGACGGAGCTCGATCCGTCCGCCACGATGCGGACGTTCGACATCACGCCCGATGGCCAGCGGATCGTGTTCGACCGATTGAGCGAGGAGTCGGACATCGTGCTGATCGAGCTGGCGTCACCGAGGTGAGGTGTCGTCGAGGCATATGCAGTGTCGATCGCAGGCCCGAAACCCGGGCTATGTTGACGCGGTGCGGACCGGCGCGCGGCGGCTCGCCGGTCGGTGACCGTGGATCCTGTATTGCATGAGGTGACGGCTTGATTAAATCCATACTCTACGATCCGAGCGACGGGCGGCTTCACGAGGGGGGAGCCGAGCTGATCGACGTCTTCGAAAGGTCCCCGGCGGCGATGATCTGGGTGGTGGTCGAGGAGGAGCCCCGCGAGATCGAGGAGGCTCTCCTGTCGCAGCGCTTCGGCCTCCACTCGCTGGCGCTGGCCGACGCGCTGCGCGACCGCCACCCGCCCAAGATCGAGGGGTTCCCGGACAACACCTTCATCCTGCTGAAAGGCCTGGACGCCACCTCGACATCGCTCGAGCTGGAGACGATCCAGCTGTCGTTGTTCGTCGGCGAGCGGTTCCTGGTGACGCGCAGCGCGGAGCATTCGGTGAGCACGGCGAAGCTGCTGTCCGAGCTCACCTCGGGCGCCCTGCCGCCGGACATCTCTCGACCCGCGCTCGCGCTGTGTCTGTGCCGCACCGTGGCGGACCGGTTTCTGCCGCTGCTGCTTGCCGTGGAGAAGCGGCTCGAAGGGATGGAGACCGAGATGCTCGAGCGACCGAACGACGACCTGCTCGGTGAGCTCGTGCGGCAGAAGGGCGACCTCAAACGGGTTCTGCGCATCCTTCAGTACCACGCCCAGATCTTCACTTCCGCGCGCTCGAACACGCCGCAGCAGCTCGTCGGGCATGACCACGAGCTGACCGACG
>CALZJC010000093.1 GCA_945787525.1 Thermoanaerobaculia bacterium
ATCCATTCGCTCAAGGCCTACCCGCGGATCGGCGCGGTGCCGGACCCGGTCGACCTGGCGGTGGTGATGGTGCCGCGCGACCTGGTGCTGCCGGTCGTCGACGAGTGCATCGAGGCCGGGGTCAAGGGGCTGGTTACGATAACCGCCGGCTTTGCCGAGACTGGTGAAGAGGGCGCCGAGCTCGAGCGCCGGCTGCGCAACCGGGTACGCGAGGCCGGGGTGCGCATGGTGGGGCCCAACTGCATGGGCGTGATCAACACCAACGCCGCCGTATCGCTCAACGCCACCTTCGCGCCGACCCCGGCGCAACCGGGCACGGTGGGCTTTGTCAGCCAGTCGGGGGCCCTGGGGGTGGCGATCCTCAACGCCGCCTCCGACCTGGGTATCGGCCTGACCCAGTTCGCCTCCATGGGCAACAAGGCCGACGTCTCGGGCAACGACCTGGTCGAATACTGGGAGGAGGATCCGGAGACCCGGGTCATCTGCATGTATCTCGAGTCGTTCGGCAACCCGCGCAAATTCACCGAGATCGCCAAGCGGGTGAGCCGCAAGAAACCGATCCTGGTGGTCAAGTCGGGGCGCACCGCCGAGGGCGCTCGGGCCGCCTCCAGCCACACCGGGGCGATCGCCGGTGCCGACGTCACGGTGTCGGCGTTTCTCGAGCAGTGCGGCGTGCTCAGGGCAAACACCATCGACGAGCTGTTCGGCGTCGTCCGGGCGCTCGACCGCTGCCCGCTGCCGGGCGGCAACCGGGTGGGCATCGTGACGAACGCCGGCGGACCGGCGATCATGGCGACCGACGCCTGCGTCAACCTGGGACTCGAGATGGCCGAGCTGTCTCCGGCGACCCGCTCGACCCTGCGCTCGTTTCTGCCGGCCGAGGCCAGCATCTCCAACCCGGTGGACATGATCGCCTCGGCCGGCGAGAACGAGTACGCCCGGGCGCTCGAGGCGATGCTGGCCGACGAGGGAACCGACCTGGTGATGGTAGTCAACGTCACGCCGCTGCTCTCCAACCCGATCGACATCCTCGACAGCGTCGCGGCGGTGGCGCGCGGCGACAGCAAGCCCGTGGTGGCGGTGATGATGGCCACCGAGGAGTTCTATGAGCTGGCCCGGGCCCGTGACGACGTGCCGCCGGTCTATCGCTTCCCCGAGCCGGCCGCCCGCGCCCTGGCCCAGCTGAGCCGCTACGCCGCCTGGCGCCGCCGGCCGGAGGAGGCCCCGGGCGGGCCGTTCGCGGTCGACGACGAAGCGGTGGCGCGGCTCCTAGCGGCCACCGGTGAGGGCTACCTGCCGTCCGCCGACGCCATCCGGGTGCTCGAGCTCTATGGCGTGCCGGTGGCCGCCTGGCGCCGGGCGAGCTCGGCCGATGAGGCCCTGGCGTCGGCCGACGAGCTGGGCTACCCCGTGGTCGTCAAGGCGGTGGCCGCCGAGGTCGTGCACAAGAGTGACGTCGGCGCCGTGCGCGTCGACCTGCGCAATCCGGAGGAGCTGGCGCGGGCGATCGCCGAGATCGACGCGGCGGTCACCACCGCCGGCCACCGGGTCGAGGGCTGGCTTCTGCAGGAGCTCCTGCGCGGCGGCCACGAGGTGATCTTCGGCATCTCCACCGATCCGCGCTTCGGGCCGCTCTTGATGTTCGGTCTGGGCGGCAAGTACGTCGAGGTCTTCCGCGACGTGCGCTTCGGGGTGCCGCCGCTGACCCACGGCGAGGCGGCCGAGATGGTGCGCGGCATCCGCGGGCTACCGCTGCTCGAAGGCGTGCGCGGCGAGGCGCCGGCCGATCTGCGGCTGCTCGAAGAGGTCCTTCTGCGGCTGTCCCAGCTGGCCCAACGGCACCCCTCGATCCAGGAGCTGGATCTCAACCCGTTTCTGGCGGCACCGGGGCGCGACAACGCCAAGGCGGTGGACGCGCGAATCCGGGTCGGCAGCTGAGCGGTGACGTCGCGAGGGCTCTCCGGTCTCGCCCTGGCCGGGTTGGCGGTGGCGCCGGCGGTATTCGCCACCCGGCCGGAGGCGCCGGCGGCGGGAGCGCACCGGCCGGCGCCGACCACCGCCGAGTAGGGCAGGGCGAAGCACCGTGCCCGAGCTGCCCGACATCGAGAACTATCTCCGGGCACTCGAGCCGCGCGTGCTGGGCGCGCCGCTGGAAAAGGTGCGGCTCAGGAGCCCGTTCCTGCTGCGCTCCGTCACGCCGCCGCTGAGCGAGGCCGAGGGCCGCTCGGTCACCGGTCTGCGGAGACTCGGCAAGCGCATCGTCTTCGCCCTCGCGGGCGATCTGTTCCTGGTACTGCACCTGATGATCGCCGGCCGGCTGCGCTGGCGGAAGCGGGGGGCCAAGCCGCCGGGGCGGATGGGGCTGGCGGCGTTCGACTTCCCCGGCGGCACCCTGATCCTGACCGAGGCGAGCAAGAAGAAGCGGGCCTCGCTGCACCTGGTCGAAGGCGAGGACGGGCTGGCGGTGCACGATCCGCGGGGGCTAGAGGTGCTCGAGTCCGACCTTGCCGCGTTCGCCGCCCGCCTGCGCTCGCGCAGCCACACGCTCAAGCGGGCGCTCACCGATCCGCGGCTCTTCTCCGGCATCGGCAACGCCTACTCCGACGAGATCCTTCACCGCGCCGGGCTGTCGCCGATCAAGCTCACCGGCAAGATCGGCGACGACGAGCTGGACGCCCTCTACACTGCCGCCCGCGAGGTTCTCACCGACTGGACCGACCGGCTCGCCGCCGAGACCGGCGACGGCTTTCCGGAGAAGGTCACCGCCTTCCGCGAGGGGATGGCGGTGCACGGCCGCTACCGGAAGCCCTGCCCGGTCTGCGGCTCACCGGTGCAGCGCATCGTCTACGCCGCGAACGAGGCCAACTACTGCGCCGGCTGCCAGACCGGCGGCAGGATCCTCGCCGACCGGGCGCTGTCGCGGCTGCTCAAGGACGACTGGCCGCGTACCCTAGAAGAACTGGAGGAGGAGCTGCCGGACCGAGCGTAGAGTCGCCGGGGAAGGAGCCCTTCCTGTGCGGCCGGGCTTCGTCTCCAGACCACTCCGTCGCTCCGCTATCTGCCTCAATGCTCCGCTCTCGGGGTGGCCGTTCCGGCTACGCCCTCCATCTACGGCCCTCGCGGAGCAACGCTACGCCCCGTCCTCCTCGCGGGCCCGGCTCCATCCCGTATGATTCGACCGTCATGGCGGAAGATCCACGCGGATTGGTCCGGACCCTGCTCGGCAGCTGGGGCGCCAAGCTGCGCTTCCCGCAGCTGTTCGCCATTGCCGCGTCGCTCTTCTTCATCGACCTGCTGATCCCCGACCTAATCCCGTTCATCGACGAGATCCTTCTGGGGCTCCTGACCCTGCTCCTGGGCTCGATGCAGACGAAGCCCGCGGTTCCGGGCGAGGCACCGGGCGAGAAGCCGCCGGTCAAGGACGTCACGCCGCCGGGCGCAGGGCCGTAGACCGCCCTGGCGTGGGCTTCGGGTGTCCTGGCCGGCCGCCGGGTCGAGCGCTCGAGCGCGGAGTGGGGAAGAAGGCCCGGCGCCTCGCCCGCTACGCCGTGCGTAGGAACTGCCAGCGCAGCCGCCCGGTAGAGCGGGCGAAGACCTCGGGCTCGATGCGGTCGGAGAAATGGCGCAGGAGGGCGGCGAGCGGTTTGCCGGTCGCGGCGACCTCGAGCGCTTCGGCGGCGTCGGCGCCGGCCTTGGTGATGTAGGTCTGCCAGATCGCCTGGCGGATCGACATGGTGCCCAGGTCGACGTTGGGCAGCCGGGCGACACCTTTCTGGAGCAGGCGGATCCTGCGCTTCAGGACCGTCGGCTCCTCCATCTTCTCCCGCTGCCAGCCAGTGTACGGCTTGGGGATCAGCAGGTTGACGCCCAGATGGATCCGGCCGATGACGCCGCTCGGGGCCAGCTCCTCGAGCATGATCGCCCGGCACTCGGCGGCCAGGTCGAGGATCGCCTGCACATCCTCGTCGGTCTCCTCGGGCAGCCCGATGATGAAGTAGAGCTTCAGCCCGGTCAGCCCCTGGCGGAAGATCATCCGCACCTTCTCCAGCAACAGGGCGTTGGGGATCGGCTTGTTGAGCACTTCGCGGAGCCGGTCGCTGCCGGTCTCCGGGGCCAGGGTGATCGAGCGGTCGCCGGACGCCCAGAGCGCCTCGAGGACACCCTCGGTGACTGCCGGGATGCGGACCGAGGAGAGCGCGGTGCGAAAGCCCAGCCGGTTGCCCTCGGCGAGGATGCGCTCGATCTCGGGATGGTCGCCCACCGCGGTGGCGACAAAGCCCAGCTGGTCGGTCAGCGGCCGCGCCCGCTCGATCGCCTCGAGGATGAACTCGGTGGGATGCCAGCGGAACCGTCCCATGCCGAACGTCGCCCAGCAGTACTTGCACTTCTCCGGGCAGCCGCGCGACATCTCGACCAGGAACTTGTCGGCGAACTCGGTGTGCGGGGTGACGATGGCGGTGGTCGGCAGGTGACCCGGCCGGCGCATCTGCTCCTCGGAGAGCTCCAGCTTGTGCAGCCGGTGGAACGCGCCGTCGGCGTCGGGCGAGTGGTGCGCCGGCACGTAGAAGCCCGGCGCCGCCGCCAGCCGTTCCAGCACCGCTTCGCGCCGCTTCTCCTGCGACAGCGCCGGCAACAGCGCCGGCAGCAGATTCTCGGCGGCGCCCAGCGGGAAGGCGTCGACGAACTCGGACAGGGTGAGCGGGTTGATCATGGCGCAGGAGCCGCCGACCAGGATCAGCGGGTCCCCGGCGCCGCGGTCGCGCCGCCGCGCCGGGATGCGGGCCCGCTCCAACATGCGCAACAGGTTGACGTAGTCCTCCTCGAACGAGATCGAGAAGGCGATGGCGCCGAAGGCGCCCAGCGGGGTGTCGGTCTCGACCGACAACGGTACGCCCTCGCCATCGGTGAAGAACCGCTCGCACGACCAGTCGGGCTCGTGGTTGACCAAGTCCCACACCCGTTGCAGGGCGAGGCTCGACATGCCGACGTGGTACGTGTTGGCGTAGGCCAGCGCCAGGGCGTTGGGTGCGTGCGGCGTGAACGGCACGAGCGTGCGCTCGGAGGCCCGGATCGGCGCCCAGTCGTGGGTACTTCTCTTGCGCCCCTTTTTCGCCATGCCACCGGGATTGTAGCGGCGTTTCGGCACGATGATCGGTACGCGGTGCGGACTACAATCGGCGCCGTGATCCAGGACCCTCTCGCCCTGACGGCGGTGATAACGGGCGCCACCGGACTCGCTTTCTGGCTGCACGGCAAGTTCCGTTGGGCGGCCGGCATGAGCGCCACGCTGCTGGTCATCATCTTCGGTGCCGTACTGTCGAATCTGGGCCTGGTGGCTGCGGAGTCGCCGGTATACGACCTGATCAGCGGCCCCCTGGTGTCGCTGGCCATCGTCTGGCTGCTGCTGGCGGTCGACCTCCGCGAAGTGCGCCGGGCCGGACCGCGCATGCTCGGGGCGTTCGCGTTGGCGGTGGGTGCCACGGTCGTCGGCGCGTTGACGGCCTCGGCGATCTGGGGCGGCGCGTTCCCCGGGGTGGTCGCACAGCTGGCCGGAGTGATGACCGGGACCTACTCCGGCGGCGGGCTCAATTTCGTCGCCGTGGGCCGGGCGGTTGGGCTGCCGACGAACCTGTTCGCCGCGGCCACCGCCGCCGACAACGTGGTCACCGCCCTGTGGATCGCCGCATCCCTGCTGCTGCCTGGCTTGCTGGGGCGCTTCTATGCCGCGTCGCGTGTCTCGGGCGTGGCCGTCGCGGATGCCGAACCCGCCGCGGGGGCCGGCGCGGGCCCTGCCAACAAGCCCGCCAACGCCGCGGCGAGCGACACGCTGAGGATCTCCTTTTTTTCGCCGGCCGCGCTGCGGCCGCTCGATCTGGCTCTGCTGATTGGTCTGGCGGCGCTGCTGGTGGTGGTCTCGGAGTGGCTGGGCGCCGCGGCGACGGGCATTCCGGCGGTTCTCTGGCTGACGACCCTGGCGGTGATCTGCGCCCAGATCCCGCTGGTGCGGCGGCTGCAGGGATCGATGCTACTCGGCGGCGTCGCCCTACACCTCTTCTTCGCCATCCTCGGCATCGCTTCGCGCGTCGCCGAGATCGTGCGCGTCGGGCCGGAGGTGTTTTTCTTCACCGTGACCGTCGTCGCCGTGCACGGCTTGCTGCTCTATCTCGGCGCCTGGCTGCTGCGCTTCGACGTGGAGACCACCGCGGTCGCCTCGCAGGCGGCCGTGGGCGGGCCTTCGACCGCCCTGGCACTGGCCCTGGCGCGCAAGCGGTACGACCTCGCCCTGCCCGGCGTCGTCGTAGGCCTGCTGGGCTACGCCGCCGGCAATTACGCCGGCATCGCGGTGGCACGGCTGGTGGGTGCCTGGCTCGGCTAGCCGTGCTTCATGCTCGCTACAAGCCGCTGGGACTGCTCGCCTCGTTCCGCACTCCCACGGGTTGCGCAAGTCGACAGTGGGCCTGGCAAACGGTCGAGATAGGCGGTTCGATCGTGCCCGGATTCTTGGTGGTCGTTTTATCGCTCCACGAGACGACATCCCAGCGGCTTTCCGCTCCGACGGTGGAAGACCAGACGGTCAAAGGCCACCGGCGGAGGCCGGCCGGGAGGCGAGGGGCGCCCGACCCAGGGGAGTATCCGAGCACGCAGCGAAAGTCGCGCGCGCAGGATGCCTCCCCGTCCAGAGGGCCAGCCCCTCGGCTCCAAGCCGGCCGGCCCCCTCCGCAAGAAAACTCACACCCCCGAGAGACGTATCTAGGACTATCCCCCTGGGCCCGTCGCCAGCCCGGCGACGTCGCCGGATGCTCTCGTCAACAGCAGGAGATTCAGCCGTGTACTCGAAGCTCACGATCTCGTTTCGGAACCCGTTCACCCCGGTGCTTGTCGCCCTGGCGCTGCTCGCCACCGCCGCCCCCGCGCAGACCACCATCGACCTCGAGAAGCTGCGCATCCCGCACCAGAAGTTCGTGCTCGACAACGGTCTCACCCTGCTGGTCCACGAGGACCACAGCGTGCCGATCGTGGCGGTCAACGTCTGGTACCACGTCGGCTCGCGCAACGAGAGGCGCGGGCGCACCGGCTTCGCCCACCTCTTCGAGCACTTCTTCTTCAACGGCAGCGAGAACTACCCGCACGGCTTCCGCGAGGCGATGGACGACCTGGGGGTCAACAACCGCAACGGCACGACCAGCGGAGATCGCACCAACTTCTTCGAGGACGTGCCGGTCTCGGGCCTCGAGCGCACCCTCTACCTCGAGGCCGACCGCATGGGCTTCCTGGCCGGCAATCTGTCGCAGGAGATGCTCGAGCGCGAGCGCGGCGTGGTGCAGAACGAGAAGCGCCAGCGTGAGAACCAGCCCTACGGCAAGGTGTTCGGCCGGATCGTCGAATCGATCTATCCCTACTCCCACCCCTACAGCTGGTCGACCATCGGCAGCATGGCTGACCTCGACGCCGCCACCCTCGACGACATCAGGGAGTGGTATGAGACCTACTACGGGCCGGACAACTGCGTCCTGTCGCTGGCCGGGGACATCACCGCCGAGCGGGCCCTGAAGCTGGTCGAGAAGTACTTCGGCGCCATCCCGGGCGGGCCGCCGATCCCCGACTACCAGGAGTGGGTGCCACGCTTCGAGCGCGACGTGCGCGACCAGATGGAGGACCGGGTGCCGCAGGCGCGCATCTACCGCGTCTACCAGCTGCCACCCTGGGGCGACCGCGACACGACCCACTTCAGGCTTCTGGCCAGCGTGCTCAGCGGCAGCAAGAGCGGCCGGCTGGATCGCCGGCTGGTCTTCGACAAGGAGCTGGCGACCGAGGTCGCCGCCTTCGTCTGGGACAAGGAGCTGGCCAGCAACCTGTTCCTCATGGTCACCGTCAAACCCGGCGTCGACCCGCTCGCGGCCGAGCGCGAGATGGACGCGGTGGTAGCCGAGCTTCTCGAGGGCGGCCCGACCGGGACCGAATTGGCCACCGCCCAGACCCGCATCCTGGCCGACTTCGTGCGCGGCATGGAACGACTCGGCGGCTTTGGCGGCCGCTCGGACATCCTGGCCGAGAGCATGACCTTCGGCGGCAAGCCGGACGCCTACATCGATCAGCTGAAGACGCTCGCGTCGGCAACGCCGGCCATGGTGCTCGAAAGCGGCCGCGAGTGGCTCTCCGAGCATCATTACACCCTGACCGTGACGCCGTTCCCCAAGCTGACGGCGGCCGAGGATTCGCTCGATCGCTCCATCCTGCCCGACCTGGGTGACGCTCCCGACGTCGAGTTCCCCGAGGTTCAGCGCGCCCGGCTGTCGAACGGCCTCGAGATCCTGCTGCTCGAGCGCCACACCGCGCCGCTGGTCAACATGGCGCTGGCGGTGGATGCCGGCTACTCCACCGACACCGCGGACAGCGCGGGTCTCGCCTCGCTGACCCTCGACCTCATGGACGAAGGCACCGCCACCCGCGACGCCTTCCAGATCGCCGACGAGCTGGACCGCCTGGGGGCCGAGATCAACACCGGCAGCTCGCTCGATCTGTCGTTCGTGCGGCTGCGGGCGCTGACGATGAACCTGGCGGCGTCGCTGGACCTGCTCGCCGACGTTGTCCTCAACCCCTCGTTCCCCGCCGAGATGGTCGAGATCAACAAGCAGCGCCAGCTCGCGGCCATCGAGCAGGAGAAGGCAAGCCCCTTCGGCGCCGTTTTCCGGGTGGCGCCGAAGCTGATGTACGGCAGCGGCCACGCCTACGCCAACCCGTTGAGCGGCGCCGGCTACGAAGCCACGGTCAGCGGCCTGACTCGTGACGACCTGGTCGGCTGGCACCGAACCTGGTTCCACCCCAATACGAGCAGCCTGATCGTCGCCGGCGACACCACCCTGGTCGAGCTCACGCCTCTTCTGGAAGAGGCCTTCGGCGACTGGCCGGCGGGCGAGGCGCCGAAGAAAAACATCGAGAGCAAGGAGACCGCCTCCACGGGCCGGGTCCTGCTGATCGACAAGCCCGGTGCCGAGCAATCGGTGATCGTCGCCGGCCACCTCTCGCAGCCGGGCGGCCGTCCCGAAGACCTCGCCATGGAGGCCGTCATGCGGCTCTTTGGCGGCATGTCGACGTCGCGTCTCAACCGCAACCTGCGTCTCGACAAACACTGGAGCTACGGCACCCGCGGCATGCTGGCCGACGCCCGCGGCCCGCGACCGTTTGTCGTCGTCGCTCCGGTGCAGACCGACAAGACCAGAGAGGCGATGGTCGAAGTCGCCTCCGAGATCGCCGGCATCGCCGGCGAGCGCCCGGTGGCGGGCGAGGAGTTCGCCAGCATCATGCGCAACATGACCCTACGCCTACCGGGCAGGTTCGAGACCCTGCGGGCGCTCCAGATCGCCGCCGTCGATCTGGTCAACTACGGCTACCCCGCCGAGTACTACTACGACTACGCCAGCAACATGCGGGCCCTGACCGAGGCGGACCTGGCCGCGGCGGCCGCCAAGTACGTCAACCCGGAAGAGCTTTTCTGGTTGGTGATCGGCGACCTCGAGAAGGTGGAGGCGGGCGTGCGCGAGCTGGGCTACGGCGAGGTATCGAAGTTGGACACTGACGGAAACCCGGTGGAGTAGCCAGGGCGCGAGAGGTCTTGCGCCGCGGCCCGGCTGACGCGGCCGGCGACAAGGTGGGACGGCAGACCCACCCAAGGACGGAGCCGTCAATGCAAAGAGGCCCGCCGGCTTGAAGATGTGGGCGGGTTCTCCTCTGGACGCCTCGGGCTTTTCCTGCTTTGGTAGGGCGGCCCTCGGCTCCGCTCTCCTCGCGCCGGCTCGGTAACGGCCTCCGAGTCTGTGTGCCATGCGCTCGTCGAGAGGCCGTCGGAGCAACCTGCCCACATCTCTGGCGCCGGCCTCCAGCGGTGGCTACTCGACCATTGCCTGACAGCTCATCCTCTGTGTCGCGGAGGTGGTTCAGCGTCCCGTTGCCGGGGACTCTGCCGCCCCCTCCCCTCCCAGGTCGCCAAGTGTCCTCTCGGCGAAGCGGGCCCGCAGCCACGCCCTGGCCGGGCGAGCCCGACCGGTTCGCGAGTCGTCACCGGAGGCCGGCAAGAGGCGTCGAGCAGTGGGTCCACCCAGGGGCATCGTAGCCGGCGCGCCTACCACCGCCCGTCCCAGGGCAAGCACGGCCCGAGCGCCGGTGAAGGAGGCGAGAGCCACCTCCCCGCATCCGGAACCGCTCGAGC
>CALZJC010000094.1 GCA_945787525.1 Thermoanaerobaculia bacterium
AACGACCGCCCGACCTCCTCGAGGGTGTGCTCCGAGCCGTCTCCGACGCCGAAGCGCATGCGCAAGACCAGCTCCTCGCGCGGCGTCAGGCTCTTGAGCACCCGACCGGTCTGCTCGGTCAGGTTGGTCGAGATCACCGACTCCACCGGAGAGGCGGCGTTCTTGTCCTCGATGAAGTCGCCCAGATGCGAGTCCTCCTCCTCACCGATCGGCGTCTCCAGAGAGATCGGCTCCTGGGCGATCTTGAGGATCTTGCGCACCTTCGAGGCCGGCAGGTCCATGCGCTGACCGATCTCCTCGGCGGTCGGCTCACGGCCCAGCTCCTGCACCAGCGAGCGGCTGGTGCGGGTGAGCTTGTTGATCGTCTCGATCATGTGCACCGGGATGCGGATGGTGCGCGCCTGGTCGGCGATGGCGCGGGTGATCGCCTGCCGGATCCACCAGGTGGCGTAAGTCGAGAACTTGTAGCCCCGGCGGTACTCGAACTTCTCGACCGCCTTCATCAGACCGATGTTGCCCTCCTGGATCAGGTCCAGGAACTGCAGGCCGCGATTGGTGTACTTCTTCGCGATGGAGACGACCAGCCGCAGATTGGCTACGATCAGCTCCTGCTTGGCGCCCTCGCAGATCGCCTCGCCGCGGCGGATCTTCTGGATCGTCGCCGAGACCTGCGACCGGGTGGTGCCGTAGCGCTCCTCGCGGTCCTTGATGCGCCGGCGGTACTTCTCGATCCGCCGCCGGTGCAGCGACTTGATCTCCTTCGAGCTCTCGCGGTCGAGGGCGATCTTCGCCCGCCGGATGTCGCGCTCGAGGCGGGAGTACTGCTGATCGAGATCGTGCAGAAAGCGCACCAGCCGGTCGCGGCTCTGCAGCGAAAAGTCGATCGAGCGAATGTCCTTGGCGATCTTGGCGACCACCCGATCGATCTCGCGCTCGATCTCCTGAAACCGGTCGCCGGTCTTCGAGTAGCGCTTCTGGCGCTTGCGCAGCGAGCGGATCTTGCCGTCGTGCTTGCCGATCTGGGTGAAGATCTTGAGGTTGCCCTTGATGCGCTGCGCCGCCTTGGGATCGAGCGGCTCGTCGGGATCGCTGTCGAGCAGCTCGCGCAGGATCCGGTCGTCCTTCTCGGCCAGCTCGTTGAGCCGCAGGAGCTCCTTGAGCACCACCGGGTTCTCGCACAGCGCCTCGTAGACCAGCCATTCGCCCTGCTCGATGCGCTGGGCGATCTCCACCTCGCCCTCGCGATCGAGCAGCGGCACGGTGCCCATCTCGCGCAGGTACATGCGCACGGGGTCGTTGGTCTTCTCCTGCGCGTGCAGGGTGTAGTCGGTGGTCTCTTCGCCGCCGGGCTTGTCGAACCCGATCGCCAGATCTTCCGCTGCCTCACGGCTCCGATAGCTCTCGGGCCGATCGATGACCGAAATGCCGAGCTCGTTGAATCGGATGTAGATCTCGTCCAGCTCGTCGGGCAGGGTGGTCAGCTCGTCGGGCAGGATGTCGTAGATCTCGTCAAAGAGCAGATAGCCCTTCTCACGACCGAGCTCGATCAACTGCTTGACGGCAGGCACCCTCTCTTCGACGAGTTTCTTTGTCGCGGTGGTCAATGTCGGCTCCTGGGTATCTCGGTCGGCTGCCGGTCGCGCGCCCGCACGGCTGCCGGCGGAAGACGGGCTCTAGCCAGCGCTCCTCACCGGTCACCGCCGTCAGGCCGGTGGTGCAGATCCCGGCTCAGTGCGGTCTTGTCGCTCAGTAGACGCTTCAGACGTGCCTCATCGCCAGCTCGCTGTGCCTCCCCGATCTCCGAAGCCAGCGAGCGGAGCCGCTGCTGCTGCCAACGACGTTTCAACTGCTTGAATGCCTCTTCCAGCTCACCCGACGGAGAGGCGAACGGTCCTTCTAACAGAAGCCGAGCCAGTCGGTCAACAACTCCATCGTCCGCAGCCAACTCGGCAACGATGAGCTGGGGATCCGGTCGTTCCCCACTCCCGTCCCTATATAGAGTACAAAAGACGCCGTAAATATTCCTCATCGCGTCGTCTCGGAAGGCCTCCGGGGGCGGCAGCCGGTCCACCAGTGGGGGCGGTTCGGAGCCCGAAAGCAGCAGCTGCAGGGTGCGCTCCTCGAGCGAGCGCACCAACCCCGGCTCCCGGCCGGGCACCCCCTCGGCAGCCGGCGGCGGCGCGGCCCGGCGCCACAAGAGCTCTTCCGGCACCTGCAACCGGGCGGCGGCGCGGCGTCCGTAGCCGAAG
This sequence comes from Thermoanaerobaculia bacterium, assembly GCA_945787525.1. Taxonomy (GTDB): domain Bacteria; phylum Acidobacteriota; class Thermoanaerobaculia; order Multivoradales; family JAHEKO01; genus CALZJC01. The sequence continues at coordinate 2,250 of CALZJC010000094.1, forward strand.
CGCAGCACCGCGTCGGGAATGGTCTGGAGCAGCTCTCCGATGGCGCTCGCCGCTCTGGCCACGTGGCGCGGATCGCTCACCGCCTCCGGCGGCGACAGGCGGTCCACTTCGAGGGCCACGGCGTCCGCCGCCGCCTCGATCGCCTCGGCAACCGCCTCCTTGCCGCTCTCCAGCCGCAGCGAGTCCGGATCGTGACCGGCGCCGAAGCGGGCCCGGCGCACGCCGAGCCCCTGTCGCAGAAGCTCCGGCAGGATCCGCCGAAACGCCTGCTCACCGGCCGCGTCGCCGTCGTACCCCACCACCACCTCGTCGACATAGCGCGCGGCCAGGCGGGCCTGCTCGGTGGTCAACGCCGTGCCCATGCTCGCGACGGTCCAGTCGATGCCGGACGCCACCGCCCCCAGCACGTCGAAGTAGCCCTCGACCAGCAGCAGCCGGCCGGCTTCGCGGATCGACCGCCGCGCCCGATCGAGCCCGTAGAGCAGTCGGCCCTTGTGGAAGCCGGCGGTCTCGGCGGTGTTGACGTACTTGGCCGGATCGTCGTCGAGCGCCCGGCCACCAAAGCCGAGCAGCCTGCCGGCGGCCGAGCGGATGGGAAAGACCAGCCGGTCGCGAAAGCGATCGTAGGGCTTGCCGCTCTTGCGCGACCGGCCGACCAGACCCGCCGCCTCCAGCTCGGCCTGGGGGATGCGCGCCTGCAGAGCTTCCAGCAGGTTCTGCCAGCCCGGTGGCGCGTAGCCGAGGCCGAACTCCTCGATCAGCTCGGCGGGGATGCGGCGCTCCTCCAGATAGGCGCGCGGCTTGGCCTGGCGTCGCAGCTGGTCGGTGAAGAACTCGGCCGCCGCCTCGAGCGCCGGCTCGAGATCCGGGCCCGATGAGCCGCCACCGCTGCGGCGCCTGGGCAACGGTACGCCATAGCGCCGCGCCAGCGCCTCGATGGCGGCCGGAAAGTCGTCGCCGGTGAGCAGCATGTGCAAACGGATCGCGTCGCCGCCCTGGCCGCAGCCGAAGCAGTAGAACAGGCCCTGCGCCGGCTCGACGCTGAACGAAGGGGTCTTCTCCTTGTGCAACGGACAGAGCCCGCCGTGCCGCTTGCCGGCCTTGCGCAGCTTGGTGTAGTCGCCGGCGATGTCGACAATGTCGACCGCGTCCCGCACCGCCTGCACGAGCTCGGGGGTCAGCTGGACGTTGCGCAGGGCCATCTGGGGCTACCGGGGGGACCCGGAAGAATACACCGGCGGCGGTCCGAACTGGGGGTGAATCGTCCGCCGGCCGGGTAAACGTTTGGCCGCTCTCGCACCCTCTATACAGTGTGACGAGCCATTGCGGAAGGAGTGAATGCAGAGACAAGCCGAGACCGCGGCGACCCAGACCGCCGAGCTGGTCGACCGGGCACGCCACGGCGATCGGGACGCCTACGGTGAGCTGGTGGAGCTGATGTGGCCCCAGCTGGTGCCGCTGGCGCGCACCATCCTGGCCGGCGACGACGAGGCCGAGGACGTGGTGCAGGAGGCGCTGGTGCACGCTTGGTCTCGGCTCGGCTCGTTGCGGCAGCCGGCCAAGTTCCCGGCCTGGATGCGGCGCATCGTCTCGCGGCGTTGCTTCGCCCATCTGCGCCGGCCGCGGCCCGCAACCGGCCCACAGGTCGAACTGCGATCCGAGGCCCAATGCGAGCCCCGCTTCGAAGGCATCGACTTCGAGCGACTGTTGAACGGACTGGCGCCCCGCCAACGGGCGGTGATCTATCTGACGGTGGTGGAGGGCCACTCGTCGCCCGAGGCGGCGGCGATATTGGGCATCCTGCCGACGACAGCGCGAGTCCACCGGCACCGGGCCATGGCGCACCTGCGCCGCGAACTGGAGGAGTGGCGGCGATGAGCGACAGAGACATGGACCGTCTGACCGCGGCGCTGCGGCGATGGGCGGAACGCCCCCCGTCTCTGTCGCCACGAGCGGCGAAGACACGCGTCCTCGCCCACCTGCCAAGCCACAGGCGCCGGACCGCCTGGCGTCTTCTCGCCGGCGGCGGCGCCTTGATCGCGACCGTCGCGGCCCTGGCGCTGCTCGTCGGTCGCCAGAGCGAACCGGTCGCCGTGCCGACGACGACGACCGCGAGCGCCCAGCGCGTGATCGTCCATCAACTCAGCTCCGGCACCAAGCTCTACATCGTCATGCGGCCGAGCGCCGCAGAAGGTGAATCCTGAGATCGCCACAACCAAGGAGGTCCCTCCGATGAAACGAATCCTGATACTCGCGACCCTGGCACTGGTGTTCTTGCCCGGCGCAGCGCGGGCCGACACCGACACTTCTGAGGACGAGGTCCTGCTGCTGCGCCACGCCCTGCTGGTGGGAGGGCGAGACGCCAGCCAGGTGCCCATCACCGGCGAAGCGCGCAGCGCCGAGGAGCTCGGCCAGTTCCTCATCGAGTGGGAGCCGGGCAAGGAGACGGAGGAGATCCGCGAGCTCTTCGCCCTGGAGGGGCTGAGTGAGGTCATGCGCCAGGCACTGGTTCTTCCCGTCGACGGCGGTCAGTCGAATAGCGTCTACGTTCACGACGGGGTCAGCTTCGAGACTCGCTTCGATGTCCAGCCCGACGAGGAAGGCTCGGTAACCGCCCGGGTGGAGATCCGGCGCGCCGGCTCCGTCCTGTCCGCCCCGATGGTGAAGACGCAACTCGGCGAGCGCGCCATCGTCAGCACCACCAACGGCCCCGAGGCACCGTTCCTCTTCCTGGTGGTGGAGGTCGATCGCGTTTCACGGCAGAGCATCAACGCCCGTGGGCTGCGCTGGGCCTGGCGCGACGACGTGATGACCGTCGACCGGGATGACGTCACAGCGCCTCGCGCGATCTTCAAGGAGGCGCCGGTCTACACCGAGGTGGCGCGCAAAGAGCGCCTTCAGGGAGTCGTGATCCTGCAACTGATCATCGATGAGATCGGCGAGGTGACCGAGGTCGAGGTCCTCAAGGGGCTCGAGTACGGGCTGACCGAGCAGGCAGTCGAGGCGGTCAGGAAATGGAAGTTCGAGCCGGCAAGACACAACGACAAGCCGGTCAGCGTGTTCTACAACATCACCGTCAACTTCCGCCTGGAGAAGAAGGCGAAGCAGACCGAAGAGGACAACACCTAGCCTAGCCTGACCCCCTCGGCCTAGCCTGACCTTCTCACCGATCGTCGTAGCGAAACGTCGTAGCTGCCTGAAGATGCAAGACTTGCGACCGAGGGCACCGCAAGCGTGCTGGCAGCACGCTGAGGATGCTCGACCGGAGCGTAACGCCGCAGATTCTGGCAGATACGGCGTTTCGTAGACGCTTGGTGAGAAGGTCAGGCTAGCCCGCCACCTTGACGACGGTGGCGCCGTTGCCGCCCTCGTTGCGTCGCCCGGGGCGGTGGGAGACCACCGCGGGGTGGTTCCGCAGATACTCGCGGACAGCCTGGCGCAGACGGCCCGAGCCGTGGCCGTGGATCACCCGCACCTCGGGCAACGCGGCCAGCAGCGCCTGGTCCAGATAGGCGTCTAGCCGTTCGAGGGCGGGCTCGACACGTAGCCCGATCAGCTTGAGCTCGGCGGCCGGCGGCGGGGTGTCCGGTGTGGCCACCGCCCGTACCTTGGGCATCGGCTGCTCCACCTCCTCGTCGCCCACCGGCGCCAGCTCGGCGGGCGCGCAGCGCAACCGTTTGCCCCCCACCACGACCTCGGCGGAGCTATCCGCCAGCTTCTTCAGAACCCCCTGCCAGCCGAGACCGCGATGGCGCACCCGCTCGCCGACCGTGAGCGGCCGCGCCGCAACCGTCGGCGGCTCCTCGGCCAGTGGCGAGTCGGCAAAGAGACGTTCAGCGGAGCGCGCGACCAGGCCCTTGCGGCGACCGTCGCCGACCGCCTCGAGCATGCGGTCCAGCTCATCACGCAACCCCGCCCGCACCTTGCGCTGGAAAGCCTCCAGCTCGCCGCGCAGCCGCCGACCCAGGGTCTTGCGCTCGTCGGCCAGCTCACGCCGTTCCTCGTCGAGACGGCGACGATCCTCCGTCAGCCGTTCAGCTTCCCGGCGCGCCAGGCTCTCGGCCGCGGCCAGCTCGGCCCGCACCCGCTCGACCTCGGCCAGCAGCCGGCGCAGGTCCCGGTGCTCGGCTCCCAGCAGCTCTTCGGCGCGGTCCAACCATGCCGCCGGCAGCCCCAGGCGACGCGCCAGAGAGAGAGCCTCGCTGCCGCCCGGCGCCCCGGGGCGCAGGCGGAAGGTCGGCTCGCCACTGTCCGGGTCGAACTCCATCGCCGCGCACCACGCGCCGTTTCGCTCCAACGCCGCCGCCGCCAACGGCGTCAGGTGGGTGGTCAGCAGGGCCAGCCCGCCGCGGTCCAGCAGCATCTCGAGCAGGGCGATCGCCAGCGCCGCCCCCTCCTCGGGGTCGGTCCCCGACCCCAGCTCGTCGACCAGCACCAGGCTGCCGGATCCGGTGCCCTCCCAGACCTCGCGCAGCCGCTGCAGCCGGCCGCTGAAGGTGGAGCGGTCGCGCAGCAGGTCCTGCTCGTCGCCGACCGCCGCCGTCACCCGACGCAGCACCGGCAGCCGGGTACCCGCCGCGGCCGGTATGGGCAGACCGCATTGATGGGCCAGCACGGCCAGACCGACCGTCTTCAGCGTCACCGTCTTGCCGCCGGCGTTGGGACCGGTCACCACCACCAGCCGCCGCTTCTCGCCCAGCTCGATCTCCACCGGCACCGAGCGCCCGGTGTGACCCTCCTCGCCGAGCACCGCCAGCCGCAGGGCCGCCAGCCTCGGATCCAGCAACGGATGGTGCGCGGCGACGAGCCGCATCTCGCGCTCGCCGCAGATCTCGGCCAGGCGGCAGTCGGCGCTGCCGGCATAACGCCAGGCGGCCTGCAGCGAATCGATCTCGGCGAGAAAACCGAGCAGCCGTCGAAAGTCGTCCGCCTGCCGGCGCGCCGCGGCCACGAGATCGTTGACGATCCTCTGCCGCACGGCCTCCTCTTCGGAGACGGTCTCCTGCAGCCGGTTGTTGCCTTCGACCGCCGCCAGCGGCTCGAAATAGAGGCTCCTGCCGCTGGCCGACCGGGCGTGCACCAGACCCGGCATGCGCCCCCGCGCGCCGGCTTGAAGCAGCAGCATCAGCCGGCCGTCGTGCAGCGGAATCGTCTCCTCGCTCAACAGCTCTCGATTGCCGGCGGCGGTCTGGCGCAGCTCGCCGTAGAGGCTCTCGCGCAGGCCCTGGATGCGGCGGCGTAGCTTGCGCAACTCGGGTGACGCGTCGTCACGCACCCGGCCACGGGCGTCGAGGGACCGCTCCACCTGGCGCTGCCAGGGCGTCAGGTCGGGCAGCTCGCGCGCCTCGTCGGCCAGCGGGCCGCCGGGCATGCGTCGGCCGGCCGCGCCGGCCACCCGCACGGCCGCGGCGAGAGTCCGCAGATCGGCGCCACCCAGCTCGCATCGCTCACCGGCGAGCTCTTCGAGAAGGGCGGCCAGCGGCTCCTCGAAGCTCGGCACCAGGGCGCCGTCACCCAGCACCTCGGCCGCCTCGGAATAACGGCGGCGACGATCGTCGAGGGCCTCAGCGGCGGCCAGGGGGCGCAGCTCCAGCAGCCGGGCGCGGCCCAGATCGGTCGCCGACTGGCCGGCCACCATCGCCAGCAGCTTGGGCAGATCCAGCGCCTCGAGGGTGGCGGCCGAAGCGACCGCCGTGGGCTCCGTGGTCATCGCTGCCAGACTAGCCTGACCCGGCGCACTGATCCACCGGTCGGCTAGCAGCCCGTGCCAGACGCAAAACGGGCGGAGCGCATGGCCCCGCCCGTCGTTCGGTTCACTGTCGGTGGCGCTAGGCCAGCCCGGAGCGTCGATCCTCGGCCAGCTTGCGCAGCATCTTCTTCCGCGCCTGGATCTGCTTGCGCTTGCGCTTCACCGAGGGCTTCTCGAAATGCTGCCGCTTCTTGAGCTCGGTCAGGACGCCCGACTTCTCGCATTTCCGCTTGAACCGCCTCAGGGCGTTCTCAAAGCTCTCGTCTTCGCGTACGTGTACTAACGGCAAAACAGTCTCACCTGCCTTCTGTCTTGGGATTCGGCCCGTTACGGCCGTTCGGCCGACCGGCGGAGTCTGCCCCATCCGGGGCCGCCAGTCAAGGCCGCGGGAGCGGCCGGCCTAGCTCTCTTCCGCCTGCTCCTTGGGCTTCACCTCTTCATAGTTCAGGCGGTAGACCTTGATACCGTCCTTCTCTTCACGGAACCAGACTGCGGCGGCGGAGCCGTCATCGCTGGTCGGGTAGAACCACGCTGTGACCTTGCGCTCCGGAAACGGCTTGACGTTGTGCAGGTTGACCTGGCCCAATACGGCTCGAACTTCGGTCTCGTTCATGCCCTTCTTGGCCGCCTCGAACCGCTCCTGGCTCATGTAGCGGTACTCCTCGGCCACGGCCAGCGCCTGCATGACCGCTTCGTTGCCCGGGTCGAACCGCAGCGCGTTGTTGTAGATATCGATCGCCCGCTTGTAGTCGCCGCCCTTGTCGATCCACTCCTGGGCCAGAGCGATGTCCTCCTCGCTCTTCATGTGCAAAGCGGCCAGCTGCCTCTCGCTCGGCGGCTCGCCCTCGATCATCGGATCGGCGTTGAGGAAGGTCACCAGACGCCCGCCGAAATCCTCCGCACTGCTGGCGAGCTCGTTCTCCAGGGCTTCGATGTCCGCCGCGGTCGGCATCGGCTCAACCTCGTCTTCCCCCTCGACTCCCTCTTCCCCTTCGGCTCCCTCTTCCCCTTCGGCTCCCTCTTCGCCCGCGGCCTCCTCGGGCGCCTCGGCGAGCAGCTGGCGCAGATCGGCGAGCTTCTGCCGCTGCTCATCCAGGGTCTGTTTCGCCTCCTGCAACGATGCCCACTCCGCCTCCTGCGCCAACTCCATCTCCGACGGACCGGAAGGACCGCAAGAGACCATCACCAGGACAACCAGGCATGCCACGACTGCGCTGCGCGTCCACTGCATCATTCTTGCCTCCCTTGAACGCATGTTCCTCAGAGGGGTGACAAGCTACCACAAACCGGCGCTCGCGAGCTTGTGCGAAGCCGTCCTTTGGGGCGGGAGAGCCTGCTAAACCCTAATAATTGCAAGGGTTTTCGCCCGCCGCTCGCTTGACACCCCCGAGCGCCTCCAGAATAATCGTCCCAGATCATGAGCCTTTGCCGGCCGGCCTGGCCGGACAGGAGAGCAGATGTCCTCGAACGACTCAAGCTTCGACCTCGACTCGCGAATCGCGGCAATCGTCGAACGCACCGTCGGCAAGATGCGCGACGAGCTGCTGCACCGCTTGCAGGACACCGAGTCCCGCCTGAGCGACATCACGAGTCGCCTCGCCGTTCAGCCCACGGCGGAAGCCGCCTCCGAGCCGGCACCGGAGCCCCCGGCCGCGGCCGCGCCCGAACCCGCGGGAGACGCCAGCTCCGATCTTTTCGAAGCGGTGGTCGCCATGGACCGCGGCAGTTCGCAGCAGGAGGTGCTGGCTGCCTTGCTGGAAGGCGTCGGCAACTTCGCCGGCCGCTCGGCTCTCTTCCTGACCCGCTCCGACGGCGCCCAGGGTTGGGGCAGCTACGGTTTCGACGAGACCGCCAGTGAGATACAGGAGGTCGTGCTGAGCTACAGCGAGGGTCCGCTGGCGGTCCTCGCCGAAGGTCGTGGCTGCGTCACCTTGACCGCCGGCGAGTGCAGCGAGCTTTGCGACCAGATGGGTGTGATGCCGGGCGCCGAAGGGCTACTGGTGCCGTTCGTGCTGCGCGACCGCCTGGCCGCAGCACTGTACGTCGATCGCTTCGCTTACGATCCACCTC
>CALZJC010000095.1 GCA_945787525.1 Thermoanaerobaculia bacterium
CGCCCTTCCCGCTCGATGGCAGTCCGAATCCCGGCGGCTACCCCCTGGTGGCTCTGCCGGACACGCTCGCTCCCGGAGAGCAGATCGTCGTCGCCTACGTCGCGACCCTGGACACGCCGCTGCCGCCCAACGTCACCGAGATCGTCAATATCGTGCAGGTGAGCTCCGACAGCGAGGTGTTCGTCGACTCCGAGTCCAACGCGATCCCCCAGGGCGAGATCAGCGTCACCAAGAGCTCCAGCCTGGTTGCCGATGCCGTTGCGGGCCAGGCCTTCACCTACACGATCGTCGTCGGCAATCCGTCGCCGACCAGCACGCTGACCGACATCAGGGTCGATGACGTCCTGCCGGCCGGGGCGACCTACGTCTCCGAGAGCACCGTGGCGACGGGGCCCACCGGCATCGCCGGCAACTACCGGGACCCGTTCGCTGCCGCCGTCTACAACGGCAACAGCGGTTCGGTCGACTGGTCCGGCGACTACTGGCAGGAGACCAACGACGACGGCCTGCCCGGTGCCGGCAGCATCGACATCGTCGGCGGGGAGCTGCACCTCGAGGGCGGCGGTCCCGTCCCCCTCGGGCGCTCGGTGGAGCGTGAGCTCGATCTAGGCGGTGCCGACACGGCCACCTTGAGCTTCGACTGGCGCTGCATCGGCGACATGGAGGCTGCGGACCTCGTCTACGTCGAGGTCTCCGGCGATGGCGGCATGACCTGGGCGCCGCCGCTGCAGACGAAGGTGGGCAACGCCGACATGTGCCCCGAGCCGGCCGACAGCAACATGGGCTCCGAGAGCTTCGATATCAGCGCCTACATCGCCGCCAATACGCGCATCCGCTTCCGCTACACGATCAGCGTCACCAGCGAGGACTTCTTCATCGACAACGTCGACGTCACGGCGACCCACTCCCCCGAGACCAAGGACAACGCGACGGGCGGCAACCCCGATCTGGTCGATGGCGTGCCGCCCGATCTGGTGGAGGTGGCCGACGACTTCGTGCTGGCGCCGGGCGAGAGCCTCAGCGTCAGCTTCGACGTCGTGCTCGACTGGCCGCTGGCGCGCCAGATCACCCGGCTGCTGAACGTTGCCGAGGTCGGCGCCGCCGAGCTGCCCGAGCCCGTTCTCGCCTATGCCAGCGACCTGGTGGTCAGGGGCACGATCGGCGATCGGGTGTGGCTGGACGTCGATGGCGACGGCTCCCAGGATGTGGGAGAGCCCGGCCTCGCGGGTGTGCGGGTCAACCTCGTCGACCCCGGTCCGGACCTCGTTCCGGGCACGATGGACGACACGATCGTCGACACACGGCTGACCGGCGCCGACGGCGCCTACCTCTTCGACAACGTTCCGCCGGGAAACTGCTGGGTGGACGTGGTCGATGCCACGGTGCCGGCCGGCCTGGCGTTGTCCCCGGGAAGCGTCGATCCGACGGGTTTCTTTCCCATCGTCAGTGACCAGGTCTTTCTGAACGCCGACTTCGGCTACACCAACGCAGACGCCGACACGGCCCTCATCGGCGACTACGTCTGGCGCGACGTCGACAACGACGGGGTTCAGGATCCCTCGGAGCTGGGATTCGACGGTGTGACACTGGATCTGCTCAGTGGCAACACGGTGGTCGCGACCACGACTACCAGCTCTAGTGGCTCGTACCTGTTCCCTGGCGTGGCGCAGGGCAACTACACCGTCGAGGTCACCGACACCGGCGGCGTCCTGGCCTCCTACACGCTGACCACGGGGCCGCAAAGCAGCAGCAACCCGACGGTCAAGATCAGAATCAGGAAGGGCGAATCCTACCTGCAGGCCGACTTCGGCTACTTCAACCCCACCTGTCCGCCGCGGATCGACTTCGAGGCGGATGCCGCTGGCAATCCGCTCGTCTCCGGCCAGGTCCTGGACGACGAGTGGGCGCCCTGGGGCATCGCGGTGTCGGCCGTCTCGAATTCGGGCGGCGACCCCGCGGCCATGATCTTCGATTCGAGCTTCCCGAGCGGTGGTGACACCGATCTGGGCAGCCCCAATCAGACCTGCCCGGGCAGTGGGCCGGGTATCGGATCGGGCGGAGAGTTGGGACAACCCGGCCAGAACTGTGCGCCGCTCGGCAACCTCATGATCATCTCCGAGGACGGGGACCAGGCCGATCCGGATGACGACCTGCTGGGCGGCACCATGACGTTCACCTTCGTGACAGATGTCGAGATCGAGAACCTCGGCTTTCTGGACATCCACCAGGATGACGTCCCGACAGAGGTCGAGTTCTTCGATGGGATGGGCGCGCCGCTCGGGTCTCCGCTGCCACTCGCCAACCTGGGGACGAACAGCTTTCAACCCATCGCGGTGAACCTGTTCGGGGTCCGCGAGTTCGTGGTGACCCTGGCCCAGCCCGGGTCGCTGGCCAGTGTGGACTTCTGTCTCGGCAGCATCCGGGACAAGGTCTGGCTGGACGCCGACGGCAACGGTCTCCGCGACTTCGGCGAGCCCGGAATCGGCGGGGTCCGGGTGAACCTGGTCGACGGCCTGGGCAACGTCATCGCCACCACCACCACCGATGCGGATGGGGACTTCGGCTTCGACGGCCTGGACGACGGCGACTACGATCTCGTCGTCACCGACACGGCGGCGGTGCTCGACGGCTTCGGCGGCACTACTCCGGCCGCCCAGGCGGCGCTCCTCGACGTCACCATCGTCAATGGCGGGGATGTGCTCGGCGTGAACTTCGGCTACAACGCGCCGGGATCGATCGGCGATACCGTCTTCTCCGACGTCGACGGGGACGGCATCCAGGATCCGGGCGAGGTCGGCATCGGTGGCGTCGACATCGAGCTGTGGGTCGACAGCGACGGCGACGGCGCCTTCGACTCGGCTGTCGACAGCCTGGTGCGAGTGGCCACCACGGACACGGTCGGTTTCTACCTCTTCCAGAGCGTCAATCCGGGCATCTACTTCGTCAGCGTCGAGGACGGGCCGACCGGGCAACCGGTCCTCCAGGACTACTCGGCCACCACCACCGACGAGGAGACGGGGCCCAATGCGGCGGGTACCCAGACCGGCGCCATCATCTTCGACCCCTTCGACAGCGACCTGAGCTCCGACTTCGGCTATCGGAACAGCTCGCTGGCCGACATCTCGGGCACCGTGTTCGAGGATCTGGATCTGGACGGCTTCGAGGACGCGGCCGAGTCCGGCCTCCCGGCGGTGACGCTCGAGCTGCTCGACGGCCTGGGCAATATCCTCAGCACCACCGCGACCGACGTCAACGGCGACTACAGCTTCATCGATCTTCCCGATGGGCAGTACACGGTCCGCGTCAGCGACGCCAACGGCGTGCTGGTCGGCTACGGCCTGACCAGCGGCCTGGACGCCATCGACGTGACGTTGACCGGGATGACGGACGTCGCCGACGTCGACTTCGGCTACGCGCGCAGCCCGCAGACGGCGGCCATCGGCGATTCGGTCTGGCTCGACGTCGACGGTGATGGCCTGCGGGGGCCGGCCGAGTCGGGTCTGCCGGGGGTGGCGATGCGGCTCTACGGAGACGCCGACGGCGACGGGGCTTTCGAGCCGACGGTCGAGGTGATCGATGGCCGGATCGATCTCGACGGCGACGGCGATGTAGATACGTTCGACGACGGCCTGCTGGGCGGCGTCCAGATAATCGACGGCCGGCTCGACCTCGACGGCGACGGCGCCATCGAGACCAACGGCGACGACGACGGCAGCTTCTCCGGCTTCCTGGTGGACGACGGTCTGCTCGATCTCGATGGCGACGGCACCGCCGGCGAGACCAACGGCGACGATACCGGCACCCTGGCCGGCGACGATGGCCTTCCGCTGGCCCTCACGCTGACCGACGCCGACGGGCGGTATCTCTTCGACGGCCTGGCGGCGGGGAGCTACTTCGTCGATCTCGACGAGACGACGCTGCCGGACTCGACCGCCGACGGCGACCGTGACCTGGTGGAGACCTCGTACCCGATGGGCGTCGATCCGGCCGCGGTGATCGGCCTCGCCGCCGGCGAGCGCCTGGAGGAGATCGACTTCGGCTACGTGCCGCGGTCGGGCACGGCCGTGCTGGGTGATCGGGTCTGGCACGACAGCGACGCCGACGGGTTCGAGGACGGCGGCGAGGTCGGCATCGCCGAGGTGGACATCCGGGTCACCGGCCCGTCGGTAGACGTCACCGTCACCACCGGCCTCGACGGCTTCTGGCTGGTGACCGGGCTCGGCGCGGCGCCTACCCTCTACAGCGTCAATTTCGAACCGTCGACCGTGACGGGGCTGACCCAGACCTTCCCGAGCGACATCTCCTATCAGGCGACGGTCGACAGCGGCGATATCTTCCGCCACCTCGACTACGGCTTCACCGGCGGCGCGACCGGCACGATCGGCGACCGGCTCTGGCTCGACCTCGACGGCGACGGGCTCGGCGTCGGCGGCGAGCCGGGCATCGGCGGGGTGACCGTGAGCCTCGTTCGCGACACCGACGCGAACGGGATATGGGACCCGGATGGCGCCGACGACATCTTTGGCACCGCCGACGACGAGGTGATCGTCGGCACGACGCGGAGCGACGCCACGGGGGCATATCAGTTTGCCGGTGTGCCCTTGAGCGATGACGGCGACGGCGACGCCGGTGACGCCGACTATCTGGTCGACGTGAGCGATATCGATGGCGTGCTGGCGGGGCTGCAGAAGACCACCGGCACGCCGGACACCGACGACCACAGCCAGGCGGACCCCTACCCGGTGAGCTTGAGCTTGGGGACTCCGACCAGCGTGACGGCCGATTTCGGGTACACCTCGGCCGGCGGTTTCGGCTCGATCGGCTCGCTCGTCTTCCGCGACCTGGACGGCGACGGTTTTCGCGATGCTGCCGAGCCGGGCATCGAGGGCGTGCCGCTCGATCTGTGGCTCGACGTCAACGGCGACCAGGCGCTGACGCCGGGGATCGACAATCTGGTGCGCGCGGCGGTCACCGACGCCAACGGCGAGTACACCTTCAACGGCCTGCCGTTGGGCGACTATCTGGTGGACGTGGTCGAGAGCGCATCGCCCCTGGCCGGCCTTACCAAGACCAGCGGCACGGCCGACACGGACGACCACAGCCAGGTCGATCCGTACGCTCTGAGCCTCAGCTCGCCGGGCAACACGACGAGCGTGACGGCCGACTTCGGCTACCGGGCGGACCCGGGCAACCCGGTGCTGACGATCGGCGGCACGGTGTTCGAGGACGAGGACAACGACACGAGCTTCAACTCGGAGCCGGTGGTCGCCGGAGCCACCGTGCACCTCTACCGCGACCTCGGCACCGTCGGGGTGCTGGACGCGGAGGATCTGCTGCTCGACAGCGTCGTGACGGACGCCATGGGCGTCTACCTGTTCGAGGATCTGCCACCCGGCGACTACCTGGTCGTGGCGGACGTCTCCGGGACCGCGGTCGACGACTATCTGCAGACCACCCAGGCGGCGACCGGCGGGGTGCAGCCGGTGAGCCTGGTGGCGGCGAGCTCGGCGGGTAACGATTTCGGCTTCTGGAACGGCGGCATCGTCACCAATCCGATCACCCTGGCGTGGCTGCGGGTGGAGGATCAGGGGAGCGGGGTGCGGATCGAGTGGATGACGGCGACGGAGACGGCGAACATCGGCTTCAACCTCTACGGAGTCGTGGAGAACGGCCTCCGGCGGCTGAACGAGGAGATCATCCCGTCGAAGGTGATCGACTCTCTGGAGCCGCAGCGGTACAGCTACGAGGCCTGGGGAGTCGAGGCGGAGGAGTTCCTGCTCGAGGACGTGGACCTGCTCGGGGTGCGGCGCTACCACGGGCCGTTCCGTCGCGGCGAGGCGCGGGGGGCGGAGCCCAAGCCGGAGCGGATCGCCTGGGGCGAGATCCGGGCCGAGCGGTCGGCGCGCAAGGCGGCCCGCCGGGCGGCGCGGGGGGATCGTCTCCGAGGTGGCATTGAGGCGGGCTCGATGGGTCCGCTTTCACGCCGGATCGGTCCGCCGCCGCGGCGGGGCTGGGACGGTGCGCGTCTGGCGGTGCCGGAGGACGGGATCTACCGGGTGAGCTACGAGCAGCTGTCGGCGGCGGGAGTGAATCTGCGCGGGGCGCCGATCGGGGCGCTGGCGCTGACGGTGGGCGGCGAGCCGGTGGCGATCCGGGTGGAGGGACCGGAGGTGGCAGCGCGCTACGGTCGCGGCCGCTTCGGTCCGGGGGCGTACATCGAGTTCGTCGGCGAGGCGCTGGACACGCTCTACACGCGGAGCAATGTCTACACCCTGGAGGTGGATTGGCAGCGAGCGCTGCGGGTCGAGCGCGACGCGCGTCCGGCCCCAGCCTGGGCGTCGGCGCCGGCCTCCTACGAGGAGCGTCTGGCGGTGAACCGGGACCAGAAGTACATCCTGACGTCTCCGGCGGAGGATCCGTGGTACGAGGCGCATCTGCTGGCCTACGGCGGTCCGGCGAGCGGCGAGTACGTGGTGGAGGTGGACGGCTACGCCGGCGGTGCGGCGGAGCTCGAGGTGGAGCTCTGGGGCCTGAGCTGGTTTTCGCAGGATCCGGACCACCACGTGGAGCTGGAGTGGAACGGCTCGCGGATCGGCGAGGAGCGGTTCGACGGCCAGCAGGTGCACCGGATGACGGCGGAGCTGTGGAGTGGTCTGGTGACGGAGGGAGAGAACCGTCTGGGGCTGACCCTGCCGGGGGACACCGGGACGACGTGGGACATGGTGGCGTTGGACCGGCTGTGGCTGCGGTATGCGCGGCGGTTCGTGCCGCGCGCCGGGCGTCTGCGGTTCCAGGCGGTGGGTGAGGCGTTCGAGATCGAAGGCGTCTTTGGCGAAGCGGTGGCCTACCGGCTGGTCGGCGAGGTGCCGGTGCTGCTCGAGGGTCTGAGCTATCTCGGCGATCGGGTGCGCTTCGCGGGATCCCGCGGGCCGCTCGTAGGCCTGCGCAGCGGCCCGTCCGGTGCGCCGCGCTACTACTTCGCCGAGACCGGTGCGCTGCTGGTGCCGGAGATCGCGCCGGTGGAGAAGCCGGATGAGCTCTCCGGTCCGGCCGAGCTGCTGGTGATCAGCCACGCGGAGTTCGTGGAAGGGATCGAGCCGCTGGTCAACGCCCGTCGGGCGGCGGGCTGGACGGTGGCGGTGGTGGACGTCGAGGAGGTCTATGCCCGCTGGAGCCACGGGGTGGTGGACCCGCAGGCGCTGCGGGACTTCATCCGCTTTGCCGCTGCCGAGCACGAGACGGAGGCGGTGCTGCTGGTAGGTGGGGACACCTACGACTACCACGACAACCTGGGGGTCGGGTCGATCAGCTTCATCCCGTCGCTGTACGTGGCGACGGACGCGGTGGTGCGCTACGCGCCGGTGGATCCGCTGTACGGCGACGTGGACGGCGACGGGGTGCCGGACGTCTCGGTGGGTCGCCTGCCGGTGCGGACGCCGGAGGAGCTCGCCTCGGTGGTGGCGCGGACCCTGGAGTACGGCGAGATCGGGTTTGCCGGCACGGCGCTGCTGGCGGCGGACGGCTACGACGTGCCGGCGGGCTACTCGTTCAGCGCCGCCAGCGACGACCTGGCGGCCGGTCTGGGCGGCTGGGGCGTGGCGCGGGCGTACATCGACGAGCTGGGCCAGGTGGAAGCCCGGCAGCGGCTGATCGACGGGATCAACGCCGGGGTGGCGCTGACCAGCTACTTCGGCCACTCGGGGCCGACGGCGTGGAGCTTCGACAACCTGTTCAGCACCAGCGACGCGGCGGCACTCGAGAACTCCGGCCGGCCGACGGTGGTGACCCAGTGGGGCTGCTGGAACACCTACCACGTGACGCCGAGCTACAACACGATGGGGCACAAGCTGCTGCTGAGCGGGGACCGCGGGGCGGCGGCGGTGCTGGGGGCGGCGACGCTGACCTCGGCGCCGGCGGAGCGCAAGCTGGGCAGGCTGCTGTTTGCGCGCCTCGACCAACCGGGAGCGACGCTGGGCCGGGCGCTGGTCGAGGCCAAGCAGCAGCTCGCCACCACCGAGCCCGATCTGGTCGACGTCATCCTCGGCTGGACCCTGCTCGGAGATCCCACCCTCCGGATCGAACGACCCGCCGCCGACAGCGACCGCTGAGTCGGAGTCGACCGGAAGCCGGTCGCGGTGCCGGGGCACCTGGAGTGCCCACAGAGCCGGAACGCCAGTCGAGGCTCTGTGCAAGAAGTGCGACGAGCAGAGCATTCAGAGCATGGGATAACAGCCGTTCTTTGCCCACGCACTGACAAATAGCGCCCAACGGGCTCGGGTATAGAAGATCGCGCGGACCGAAAGGCATGCCTACGAGCCTGCCTTTCGGCTGAGAACGGGAGAGTCTGGCTCCAGGCGAAGCGAGCGCGAGGCCTGGCATCAGCCTTGCTGTTAGAGGAGTCGGTAGCCGCAGAGGCCGGAATGGATCCGTATGTTCGCGCACCGACAGCCCCGGTGAGAAGCTCAACGATTACTTGAGGTTTCATATGGAAAGTGGCACCATATCAAGGTTATTCACCGTGGTTGTGGAGGACGACGGCAGGCGGTGGAGACCAGGGTCTCGGAACGGCGCTGCATGGATATCGGTCAATCTTCGGCAGGATCCCGCCAAGGCGCTGACGAATGATGAGTCGTGATCTCAGCCGGGCAGCGAGTCTGCGCCTCGGCTGGGCACTCTGCGCCGCCCTCTCGGCCCTCGTGGCCGCTCCGCTGCAGGCCGCGGTGCCGCAGCCCGAGGCCTACTGCTTCACCGTGGCCGATTCGGGCGACAACCTGGTCTTCATCAACAAGGACGGCGACGGCTTCGTCGATCAGGGACCGACAGGTACCTCCACCATGGAGGCGATCGCTTTCAACCCGGGCGTCAGCGCTTGCGACACCACGACCAGTACGCGTCCCGACCGGGCCGGATGTCTCTATGCCACGGCCGGCGACGACTTCGGCTTTCTTGATTACGACGACTCCTGGCCGGTCGTCCCCGGGCCCAACGGCAACGACTCCGAGTTCATCACGGTCTCGACCGACGTCGGCAGCTGCGACCTGGACGGCAACCCTTCGACTGGAGTCGGGGGAGCCGAGTTCGCCATCAACGATGTCGACGGCCTGCAGTTCGACCTGACGCGCACCGATGCCTCGACCGGTACCTTCGTTCTCTGGGCCACCGAGCGCACCGGGGGCAACGACGTCATCTTCCAGATCGACCCGAGGACAGGCCTGGTGGACGCCACCCCGACGCCGGGCTTCGCCGGCGGGGCCAGCTGCGTGCGTCTCAACGGCCCGGGGCTGCTCGGCGATATCGACGACATCGCCATCGACCCGACCGACGGCAGCATCTACGTGGTCAACAACGCGGGCGGCACCATCGACCTGCTGGTCGAGGTCGACCCGGTCACCGGCGCTGGTTCGATCATCGGCAACTTCTTCAACCCGCTGATCCAGGTGCAGGACATGGAGGGCCTCTCCTACGGCGTCGACGGCCAGCTCTACGGCGTAAACGGCGGCCCGAGGACCTTCTACCGGGTCGACAAGACGGACGCCCTGGCGATTCCGATCGTCCAGTTCCCCAGCCTGGGCGACTACGAGTCTGTCGACTGCCTGACCGACAACCTGATCACCGGCACCGTCTTCTACGACTCCGCCGCCGATGGAACGCTCGATCCGCTGGACGGCGATTCCGGCTTCGGCGGCGCACGGGTGCTGGTCTACATCGACATCGACAACGACGGAACGGTCAGTGGCGGCGACGTCCAGCTCTGCGAGAATCCGGCGGGGCCGCCTCCGCCCGGCTTCAACCTGGCGTGCCCGGTGACCGACAGCACGGGCTTCTACAGCTTCACGGTGGGGCAGGGCAACTTCGTCGCCGAGGTCGACACCGGCACGCTGCCCAGTGGTTTCTCCCTGAGCACCGACAACATCGAGGAGGCGGACTTCGCCGCCGATGACTGGGGCCAGGAGGATCCGGACAACGACTTCGGCTTCAGCATCTTTCCGGCCAGCGGCGGGCTCGCGGTGACCAAGACCTCGAACGTCGTGGGGGCGGCCAAGCAGGGCGAC
>CALZJC010000096.1 GCA_945787525.1 Thermoanaerobaculia bacterium
CCCGGTCTGTACCACCGCTCGAGCCGTCCCCTGGAGGACCCACCTCTCGACGCCTCTTGCCGGCCGGCCCCAGCTCGTTGACGGCCCCGCCCGCGACTCATCGCCGGCTGTCCTGTTTGCGTTGATCCCGATCCCCCGACTCCTGGTGCAGCCGGCAGGAAGGTGTTGGTCGCGGCAGGCTGGGCTCCGAAGACAGCTCAGCCGGTGGAGCCCTGCTGGCCGCCCTCCAGCTCGACCTTCAGCGCCAGGAAGTTGAGCAGGTCCTCGAGAGCGATGATGCCCAGCAGGCGGCCGTCCTCGACGACCATCAGGCGGGACTGCCCGGTGCGGGACATGCGGGAGAGGGCCTCCACGGCGTTGGCGTCGGGGCCGATGGTGTTCTCGCTGGAGCAGGGCAGCAGGACGGCGTTGACCGATTGCCGGGTCCACTCGATCTGGGGCAGCTCTTTGACCGCCTGGGTCGTGACGCAGCCGATCAGCCGGTCGCCATCGACCACCGGAAACAGCTTGTGGTGGTAGCGGTAGATGTAGCCCTCGACCAGCTCGGCTACCGACATGGCGCGCGACACGACCACCGGATCGGGCTGCATGAAGCGCCGTACCGGCTCGCCTTCGAGGGAGCGGCGCAGCATCAGCTGTTTGTAGGAGATCTTGGCAGCATTGCGCAGAAAGAGGCCGATAAGCAGCGTCCAGAGGCCTCCGGAGATGTCCTGGGCGATCATTCGCCATACACCGAGCAGGATCAGAAGCATGCCGAAGCCCGAGCCGATGCCGGTGCTGATGCGGGTCGCCCAGCGCAGGTCCGCCTTGAGCTTCCAGAGCACCGAGCGCAGCACCCGACCGCCATCGAGGGGGAATGCGGGGATCATGTTGAAGCCCACCAGCAGCAGGTTCAACAGGCCGAGAAACATCGGGACCCCGGTCAAGGGCATGGGCAGGCCGACGATCGGGCCGAGCGCGCCGACTCCCAGACAGCTCACCGCCACGACGACGCTGGCGGCGGGCCCGGCGACGGCGATCAGGAACTCGGCCTCGGCGCTGGGCGGCTCGGACTCCATCTCGGCCACGCCGCCGAAGATGAACAGGGTGATGCTGCGGATCGTCAGCCGGTAGCGGCGCGCCACCAGGGCGTGGGCCAGCTCGTGCAGGACGACCGAGGCGAACAGCCCGAGCGCCGTGGCGAGGCCCATCAGCCAGTAGACGGCCGGCGCCAGGTCCGGATAGGGCTCCGGGAACACGCCGGACGCCAGCCACCAGGTGAGCAGCCCCACCGCCAGGAACCAGCTCAGGTCCAGGCGGATGGCGAAGCCGAACAGGCGGAGAAGCTCGATGCGGCGGCCGAACACGACACGGGTTTCGTCTGGCGAGGACCGGCGGATGCCGGCAGCCTCATGCCTCCGGCATCAGAATCCAGAGGATGATATACGCCAGGATTCCCGGAAAAGCGGCGGACAGGATCGAGACCGCGACATAGACGACCCGCAGCACAGTGGGGTCCCAACCCAACCACTCGGCCAGGCCGCCGCAGACGCCGGCGATCATGCGGCTCTTGTTGGAACGTCGCAGGGGATTGCTTGGATCAGGCATCGGAATCTCCTCTCTCGGACTTACGGGCGGGGGCCGGCAAAGTTCCGGCGTCTGCCGACCACTTAGGGATACGGCCGACGGCGCTGATCTCTTCGTCAAGCAGGGCGGCGTCGAGCTCGGCCGGCCCGCCTCAGCGTCCGCCGCGGGCCTTTGTCCAGGCGGCGATACCGCGCTTCGATGGAGCCGCCAGCCACTCTCGCAGATGGCTCACCTCGGGCGTGCCCGGGGCGTCGCCGAGCTGCTTGTCGCCGGCGCGCAGGGCTCGGAAGGCGGTCTCCAGGGCGCCGTAGCGCTCGCCCTTGACGCCGGCGCGGCGCAGCCCGATGGTGTTGAGCCGGAAGTGGCACGCCGGGATGCCGTGCACCATCGAGTAGGGCAGCACGTCCTGGCCGACGCCGCCAAAGCCACCGACCATCGCCAGCGTGCCGATGCGGCAGAACTGGTGGAGGACGGCAGCGCCGCCCAGGTTGGCGCCGTCTCCCACCGAGACGACCCCGGCCAACAGCACGTTGTTCGTCAGGATCACCCGATCGCCCACCCGGCAGTCGTGGGCGACGTGCGAGCCGGCCATCAGGAAGCAGTCGGAGCCCAAGCGGGTCAGCCGGTCGGGCTGGCTGGCGCGGTGCACGGTGACGTTCTCGCGGATCAGGTTGCGGTCGCCGATCTCGAGCCGGGTCTCGGCGCCGCTGAAGGCGACGTCCTGCGGCACGTCGCCGAGGACGGCGTGAGCGTGCACCGAGTTCTTGCGGCCCAGGCGGGTGTGGGGGTGGATTACCACGTGCGGGCCGATCGTCGTGCCGGCGCCGATCTCCACGTCGCTGCCGATCACGGCGTAGGGACCGACCCGCACCGCCTCACCGAGGCGGGCTCCCGGATCGATGACTGCGGTCTCGTGGATGTCGGCCATGCGGCCATTCTACGGTGGCAGCTTGCCGCCAGGGGCTGCTATGGTCGCCGGATGATGCCCGCCGATGCACCGCCGCCGCCCGCCATCCACCGCCTGGCGCCCTGTCCGGATCGGCCGAACTGCGTCAGCTCGCTGGCCGAGGACAGGGCGCATCGGGTCGAGGCGTTGCGGCTCGACGGTAAGCCGGAAGAGGCCCTGGCGCGGCTGCGGGAGATCATCGAGGCCATGCCCCGGGCGACGGTGGACGAGGTGGGACAGGCGCACCTGAAGGCCCGCTTCCACAGCCGCCTGTTCCGCTTCACCGACGATCTGGAGTTGGTCGTCGATGCGCCGGCCGGCCTCATCCACGTGCGCTCGGCGTCGCGGGTGGGCCGCTGGGATCTGGGGGTCAACCGGAACCGGGTGGAGGCGATCCGTTCGGCCTACCTGGAGTCCGGTTAGCCGGCGGCCGGCGGCCCCGGTCGCGCGGCCTGCACGGCGATCGACGGCGCTCCGTCCGGCGGTACGGGCGCGACAATCGCACGGTCGATGGGACCGAGGGCCATCTCCAGGAGGTAAGCCCGGCCTAAAGCTCCTCTATCTTGCGGCGCAGGGCGGCCAGGGCGGTGGCGGACTCCTCGAGCTCGCTTTCCATCTCGCCCAGCCGGCGCCGCTCGGCCTCGACAAAGCGGCTGTAGGGACCCAGCGCCTCGCGGATCCGCGCCAGGCCGCGGTCGAGCTCACGGTCGAACTCCTCGGTCAGGCTGGACATCAGGCGACCGCGGAGATCGGCGATCCTGGCCGCCAGCTGGCGCTTGGCCTTGCGCTTGCGGCCCGGCAGGATGAAGAAGCCCAGCGCCGCCAGCGTGCCGGCCGCCAGCAGGCCGGTGACGTCGGCCAGCTGGGTCGTGGCCAGGGCGCTGACCACCGCGCCGAGGCCGATGGCGCCCACCTCGACCAGCGCGGTGCCGGCCACCGCGGCCTGCACCGACTCGGCCAGGCGGGTGGCCTCGCGCTCGCGGTCGAAGCGCTCGATGGTGCGCTGCGCTGCTCGCCCCACGGTCTCCAGCAGCTGGCGGCGGTCGGCGTCGAAGCTGCCGATCTCGCCGATCAACCGCTCGGCGTGCAGGGCCCGGCGGCCTTCCAGGTGCTCGGTGGCGGCGCGCCACTGGCGCAGCTCGGCGGCCACCAGCCAGTCGATGATCTCGTCCACCTTGCCCTCGATGGCGCGCGGCAGATCGGCGATCACCCGGCGCTCGAACGCCGCCTTCACCCGCGATTTGTTGAGCAGGTCGATGGCGCGTGCCAGGCGGAACGTCTCGTCGAAGAACTCGTCGCCGCGCTGCTCGCAGGAGAGCAGCAGGTTGTCGACGTCGGTCAGCCGGAAGCGGAACTCGCGACCGAGGTCTTCCTTGAACAGGTCGAGCTCGCCCTCGATGCGCTCCAGGGTGGCGAAGTCCTCGCGCAGCAGCTCGACGCGCTCCCGCGCCGCCTCGAGATAGCTCGCCGCGAGCCGGGCGCCGACGCCCAGCGGGTTGAGCAGCTTGAGCCGCACCCGCTCGCCCTCGTCGAGGGTGCTCACCAGGTAGCGCTCGAGGGGCGGAAAGCGGCTGGCCTCGAGCCGTTGGCGCTCGTCACCCGCCAGCTTGGCTTCCAGCGCCTCGCGCGACGAGATCGGGAAGAGCTCGGGGGAGAGCCCCAGGAGCCGGCGGCAGCTCTCGGCGACAAACCCCTCGACCTCCTCGACCTCCTCCTGGCGACGCAGGATGTCGATCTTGTTGATCACGAAAACCAGCTTCTTGCCCCACTCTCGAATGCGCTCGATGAAGGCGCGCTCGCTCTCGGTGAACGGCCGATCGGCAGACGTGACGAAAAGCACCAGGTCGGAGCGCGGCACGAATTCGCGGGTCAGCGCCTCGTGCGAGCGCTCGAGGGCGTTGGTGCCCGGTGTGTCGACGATCTGCACCTGGCGCAGCAGGTCGACGGGCGCGGTGATCTCGTCGATGCCGTCGGCTGCCAGCGCGCGCTCCTGGCGCTCGCCCCAGCGCAGGCGAAACACCGAGCTGGTGGTCGGGGTCACTCCCTCGTCGAGCAGGCGGGCGCCGAGCAGCGCGTTGATGAAGGTGCTCTTGCCCGAGTTGAACTCGCCCACGACGACCAGCAGGAAAAGCTCCTCGAGCTGGCGCACCGAGCGCTCGAGCGTCGCCTGGTCCTCGCGCGACGCCTGCCAGCGGGCCAGCGATCTGGCCAGTTCGCCCAGCTGCCGCCGCTCCTCGGCCAGCAACCGCTCCTGTTCGGGATTCAGGACGCCACGCATCGCGGGAGGAAGGATACTCAATCCGGGCGCCCAACCGTCGCCGGACGACCGTGGCGGCGGGCTCTGGTGCGCCGGCTGTTCGCCGCTAGTGTTGTGTCTCCGACTTGGCTTGCCGTATGGGCGTCCAGACGGTAAGGCGAAGTTGGAGACACGACACTAGGGCTCGATGGGTGCGCTCGCTCCGAGGCCGGGGCCGTAGACGATGGCGTTCATCAGCAGCCGCTCGCTCGCCAGGGTGCTGGCCCGGAAGGTGGCCGGCACGGCGAACAGGATGACCTGTCCCCGGCCCTTGCGCTCGCGGGTCACCGCAGCGCCGTTGGCGAGGCGCTGCACGGCCTCGGGCCACAGCAGGCCGCTCATGCGCACGCGCAGCTCATCGCCGTCCGGCACCAGCGACCAGCCGACCCTCGCGGCAGCGCCCGTGGCATCGTCCGGGGCGGCGGACGAGCCCTCGTCCGCCGGGGCGAAGACCCCGATGCGCACCGGCGCCTCGCCGTCCGTCATCAGCACCCGCGAGCTGCCGTAGAGCAGCGGCATCGACTCCTCGCTGCCGAAGGTCAGCCAGTGCTCGGTGTCGACGCGGGCCGCCAGGATCGCGCCCTGCGGCATGAACTGCAGCTGCCAGCTGTCGCGCCGCTCGAGCTCCTCGGTGGACGGCCGGGCGAGATCGCCCTCGCTGCTCCAGGGGAAACTCGCCGAGCCCGCGGCGGCGTGGCTCCAGATGGCGGCGATACCGGGGATCTGCTGTCGCGCCGCCTGCCGCTCGCGCAACACCGCCTGCTCGTAGCGATCCAGAGCAGCCTGCGAGTCCCGCAGCAGGCGGATCTCGCTCAGTCCGGACTGCTCGCTCGCCAGCTCGGTTGCGGATCGTCCGATGGCGATCAGCGTGCCACCGGCCTCGACCCACTTGGCCAGCGTTTCGAGAGAGGCGGCGGGCAGGGAACCGAACCAGCGGTCCGGCAGGACGAGAACGTTGTAGCGGCGCAGGTCGGGCAGCTCGAAGCCATCCAGATCCAGGTGCGAATGACGCACACCGAGGCGCTGATCGAGGGCGTGCCAGATCGAGCCGAAGTCGTAGACCGACAGTCCGCCGCGGCTGAAGAGGCCGATGCTCGGCGGCTCCAGGCGGCGGAAGTGGCCACCGCCGATGTCCGGCAGATCGCCCTCCCCGAGCCCCTCGCCGACGCCGGCAACGGCCAGCCCCATCTCGACCGCGGTGGTGGCGACGGTGGCCGCCAGGTCGCCGCTGAACCGGCGGTTGTCGATCGGCAGAACGACGATCGAGCCGCGAGTGAACGCCTGGCCGTCGAGCTCGAGCGGCTTGTCGGCAAGGCGCACCTGGACACCGCGCTCCATGAGACGCGCCGCCACGGCCACCGAGTCGTCGTCGGCGCCGTCGACGATCCAGGCTACCGCCGCCGGGTCCACAACGACCTCGGCGCCGGGCGCGGGCTCGGCGAGGGGGATCGCCGTGGCCGGCAGGCCGGCGTCGAGACTCAGGGCCGCCAGGCCGTGCATCATCGTCAGGTTCCAGGCCGTGACGTCGTAGATCGAGCTGTCGCCGGTGCGCAGGATCTGCCGACGCTCGCGGCGCAGATACTCCTCGGGCATGCGCGGATCGAATTCGAGCATCGCCGCCACCAGCCGGGCCAGCGGCTGGCGGTTGGGGATCAGCACGGCTCCGGCGGGCACCGTCACGCGGCGCTGCTGCCGGCCCAGGTGATCCACCGCCGAAGAAACGACAAACGGCTCGTCGACGGTGTAGAGCTCGATGCCCTGGAGGCGCATCAGGTCCAGGAATCGAGCCAGTCGCCCGCGGTTGGCCGTCGGCAGGACGGCGAAGGTGCGCCCCGCATAGCGACCCTTCGGGTCGACCGCCGCCAGGCGATCGTCGAGGAAGGCTCTCTTGATCTCACCGGCGTTGGCTCGCAGGGTCTCGAGATTGGCCAGGCTGCTGATCGCCTGGTGGTGAACCGCTTCGCGGTAGGTGTGGATGGTGCCCTCGGGTCGCCGCACGCCGTCCTCGGCGAACCCGGCCTGCTCGTAGAGAATGCCGACGACGCCGCGCAGCTCGCCCCAGGCATCGGTGTAGCCGGCGTACCAGCCCTCGTTCCACTCGCCCGTGTAGTACACCCAACCGCGCTCGTCGAAGGCGGCCGCCTGGTCGCGGGCGAAGACCGGTCCCCAGCGGAGCGCCGCCGAGGCCGTGAACGGGCTGCGCGGCTCGCGTGCCGGAGAGAACAGGTAGGTGTTCTGCGGTCCCATCTCGTGGGCGTCGACCATCAGCACCTGATTCCACGCTCCGGCGGCGCGGATACGGCCGCGGCTCTCGGGGTTGACTCCCAGGATCCAGTCACGGTTGAGGTCGAAGCCGTAATGGTTGGTGCGTCCCCAGGGCCAGTAGCCGGAGTGGATCAGCGACTGGTCGTCGACGTTGGGCTGCGCGCTGCGGTGCTCGGCGATCATCTGCAGAAAGCGGTTGCGGCCGTCCGGGTTCTGCATCGGGTCGATCACCACCACCAGCTCGTCGAGCAGCGTCTCGATCGCCTCGCCGCGACCGGCGGCCAGGTGGTGGATCACCGTCAGCGAGGCGTCGCTGCCGGAGGTCTCGTCGCCGTGGATCGAGTAGGCGATCCAGGCGACCGCGGGCAGCTCGTCGATGAGCTTGGCCAGCTCGGCCGCCGACGCGCCGCGGGGGTCTGCAACCCGTGACCAGCCGGCGCGGATCTCGTCGAGACGCGCCTGATTCTGCGGCGAGGTCAGCACCATGGTGTAGAGGGCGCGACCCTCGAAGCTGCGGGCGTACTCCTCGAGCCGCGCTCGCTGGCTCGTCTTTGCCCACGCCTCGAGGCAGCCGCCGATCTCGCGCGGCAAGGCCGCCCGCTCGCCGGGCCGAAAGCCCAGGCAGTCCTCGGGAGTCGGCACCTCGGGGTCGTAGTCGGTGCCGGGGAAGAACTCGAGGTCGTACTCGAGACCCGGCAGCTCGCTCGGAGCCGGCTGGCCGGCTGCCGCTGGCGGATCAAGTGCCAAGCAGGTCAGTGCGATGGCGGGTGCCAGGAGGCCGATGGCGATCGATGAGCGCCGAGTCTGTGACATGAGGCAGGTTCCTTTCCTGAGCGAGGCGCAATCCTAGCCGAGCACTCTGTCTCGGCCGTGGCCGTGGTGGGGCCGTTGTCTGGTGGACACGGATGTCGATCGCTCCGGGTGCCGCGATCCCGGGGTCCCTACTTCCGCAGCTCGAAGTCGGCGATGAGCGGCAGGTGGTCGGAGATCTGAATCGAATCGCCGTGCCGTAGTCCATGGCTGCGGCGGAACTTGGGTGCCATTTCGGCTGTATCGACCGAGAAACTCGCGACCTGGCGCAGGGCGTCGCTGCTGAAGAAGATGAAGTCGAGCCGGCCCGGGGCGAACGAGGAGCTGCGGTTGCGCCAGGTGGTCACCGTGTTGGCGTGTGTGCGGCGGCCGGAGGCGATGGCCAGCGACCCTCTGGCCCGGCCAGGCGCGAAGCTGGGCCCCAGCGATGGATCGATGAACACGCCTTGCCGTATGGCCCGTAGCTGACGCCCGAAGCCGACGAAGTTGAAGTCGCCCAGAACAACGACGGCATCCTCCGGATCGATCGGGAACAGTCCCCGGCCGGCCAACATGTCCCGCCAGGCGGCGGCGATGTTGTCGCTCTCGCGGTCGCGGTCTGCGTCGTTGCCGCAGCACGGCAGGTGCACGTTGAACAGCACGAGGTCGCGGCGGCCCATGGCGGTGGGCAGATCGATGTGCACGACCAGGTTCTGGTCCACGGCCGCCAGGCCGACGATCGGGTAGGGGCTCACGGTGACACAGTCGGCGACCGCCTCGGCGTGCCACTGGCGGCCGGGGAAGACGTCGGCGACGAAGGCCCGGGTCTGCTCGGTGCTCCAGTCGCGAACCTCCTGAAAGCTCAGGATGTCCGGCGCGAGTGCCTGCAGCAGGCGCTTGTAGGTCGCGGGATGGTCGGCGATCGATGTGTTGGCGACGTTGAGGCTGAGCAGCCGCAGGCTGTCCGCCTGCCGGCGCTCCAGTTCGAGCGGCTCGAGCGGCTCGAGCGGCGCGCCGTCGAGGCGGTAAGTCAGCCAACCGGAATCGGGCAAGCGGTCGCCGCCCTGCTGCTCGTCGACCAGCAGCAGCCGGATCTCGCCACCGGCGCCGGTCTTCTTGTGCGGGCGTACGGCGCGTGGCAGGGCCACGCGGATCTCGAATCTCGACGCCGAATGGGTCGGCAGCGCCGTGACTTTGCCGCCGCCCGGGCTGAGCTCGCGGCGTGCACCCGTGGCGTCGTACTCGAACAGCTGGCGCTCGCCGAGGCGGGCTTCGAGCTCCGCCCCCAGCCCGTGCACCGGCAGCCCGGTCCCGGCCGATGCGTCGTAGTCGAGGAAGAGGCGCAGATTGCTGCCAGCCGCTTCGGAAAGTCCGTTCTGGAGCAGGGTCTCGCGACCCACCGCCAGGCGCAGGTACAGGTACCGGCCGTCGTGGGTGACCCGCAGGCGGCCCAGGTCGATGCCGCCCTCGGCGCCGTCCCCCGACGGATCGTGCGCCAGCGGAGCGATTCCTCGCCAGTCACGGAACCCGCCGTCGAGCAGGATGGCTCTTTGGCTGGCGGTGGCGGCGGTTGCCAGGCCAAAAGCAGCGGCCAGGATGACAGCGCTCAGGGCTCGACGCCGGCGGATCATGCATTGGGCGGAGAAGCCGATCGATGGTCGAATCGGTACGGTCTGGTTGCTCATCTAACCTCCTGCGCCGGGCGAGTAGCTTATCCCGACGGTTGGCACGCACGGGTGCGGCTACGGACCCTGAAACGGCACAAGGTTGAATCGTCGTGCGCGGCATGAGAAGGTCCCGCTTCGGCGAGCTGCCGACACAAAAAGGGAAGGGGAATAACGTGCAGAGACTCTGGATCGTTTTGCCGCTGGTCGCCGGGCTGGCGGTGCCGCTCGAGGCGGGCGTCGAGTACCGCGCCCGCACCTGGCAGGAAGGCGAGCAGAAGAATCGTCAGATGGAGACCAGCGTCATGGCTTCGGTCGATGGGGACAAGGCCAAGATCCTCTTCGAGGACAGCGGCAACCCGTCGATGCCGACCGGTAGCTATCTGCTGACCACCGACGGCGGCCAGACCCTGTATCTGGTCAAGCCACAGGACAAGACCTACGGCGAGTTCGATCTCGAGGCGGTGATGCAGCTGCTGGGCGCCTTCAGCGAGAGCCT
>CALZJC010000097.1 GCA_945787525.1 Thermoanaerobaculia bacterium
CAAGAAAACGCCCTTCCATCCCCATCCAAGAGGCTCGACGAAACCGGCCGAGCGCTAGCGGCGCGCCCCACGAGCCTGGACGGTCGCGTGGCGAGCGCCAGGCGGCCGGCAGCGCCGCTCGGCGCCACGAGAGGTCTCGACCGGCTGGCTCGGCGCACCGTGCAGCGCCGGATGGCCGAGATCGGCGGCGGCCGCATCGAGCTGATCGAGGGCGCCGAGCGGAACGAGTTCGGCAGCGCCGGCGACTCCGCCCTGCACGCCGACCTCGAAGTGCTGGATCCGCGCTTCTGGCGCCGGCTCCTCCTCGGCGGCGGCATCGGCGCCGCCGAGGCCTACGCCGACGGCCTCTGGCGGACTGATGACCTGACCAGCCTGCTGCGCGTGATGGCTCGCAATCTCGAATCCACCGGCCGGCTCGAGGCCGGACTGGCCCACCTGCGAGGGCTGCTCGATCGCGGCCTGCACCTGCTGCGTCGCAACAGCCCGTCCGGCAGCCGGCGGAACATCGCAGCCCATTACGATCTGGGGAACGAGTTCTTCGCCACCTTTCTCGATCCGACGATGATGTACTCCTGTGCCGTCTTTCCGCGGCCCGATGCATCGCTCGAGGAGGCCTCGCGGTACAAGCTCGATCTGGTCTGCCGGAAACTGCGGCTGACGCGAGGCCTTTCGGTGGTCGAGATTGGCACCGGCTGGGGCGGTCTGGCACTGCACGCCGCCGGCGAATACGGCTGCGAAGTGGTGACCACGACCATCTCCCGGCGCCAGGAAGCGCTGGCCCGCGAGCGGGTGCGACAGGCCGGTCTGACAGACCGGGTGGAGATCGTTCGCCTCGACTATCGCGACCTGCCCGCGCGGCTCGGGCGACGCTTCGACCGGCTGGTCTCGATCGAGATGATAGAAGCGGTAGGGCACCGTTTCCTGCCCGGCTACATGCGGGTCGTCAGCGACCTTCTGCGGCCCGACGGCCTGGCTTTGATCCAGGCCATCACCATCAGCGACCAGCGCTACGACGAGTACCGCCGGTCGGTCGATTTCATCCAGCGCCACATCTTCCCGGGCGCCCAGCTGCCCTCGCTGGGGCGGATCCTCGAATGTCTGCGCGGCGCCACCGATCTGCGCCTGAGCGCCCTCGAGGAGATCACTCCGCACTATGCGCGCACTCTGCGGCTCTGGCGGCGGCGCTTCCTGGCGGCTGGCGACCGGCTGTCAGAGCTCGGCCTGTCGCGCCGTTTCCAACGCCTCTGGGAGTACTACTTCTGCTACTGCGAAGCCGGCTTCCGCGAGCGCACTATCGGCGACTACCAGCTGCTGTTCGCCAAACCACGGTATCGCGAGCGCGTCTTCGCCACGACCGCGCTCAGAGGTGTGTCATGAACTGGGGTATCGCGCTGGCCGAACGTGGCCGGCTGCCGGAGTTCGCGCTCCGCAGCGGCATCCGCCGCCTGCTCCGCGGACGGCTGCGGCAGATCGGCGGCGGGGGTGAGAAGGCCATCGCTCGGCGGCGCGAAGAGCTGCTGGCGGCGATGCGCCAGGGACCGATCGCGGTCGCCACCGACGAAGCCAACGAGCAGCACTACGAGGTCCCGGCGGAGTTCTTTCGCCGTGTCCTGGGCGCCCGCCTGAAGTACAGCGGCTGCTACTGGCCCGACGGCATCGATACGCTCGACGCCGCGGAGGAGGCGATGCTGAAGCTGACCTGCGAGCGCGCCGGCGTCGAGGATGGCATGGAGATCCTCGACCTGGGCTGCGGCTGGGGATCCCTCTCCCTGTGGCTGGCCGAGCGCTACCCGGCGAGCCGGATCCTGGCGGTCTCAAACTCCGCCGGCCAGCGGCGCTTCATCGAACGGCGCGCCGCCGAGCGCGGCCTGGCGGGGCTCCAGGCGGTGACCAGCAACATCAACGACTTCAGGCCCGGGCGCCGGTTCGACCGGGTGCTGTCGGTGGAGATGTTCGAGCACATGCGCAACTACCGGCAGCTGATGGGGCGCATCGCCGGCTGGCTGGCGCCCGAGGGGCGACTGTTCGTGCACGTCTTCTGTCACCGCGAGCGGCCGTATCTGTTCGAGCATGACGGCGGCGCCGACTGGATGGCGCGTCATTTCTTCACCGGTGGTCTGATGCCTTCGGCCGATCTGTTCCTGGAGTTCCGCGACGACCTCGAGGTGGAAGACAGCTGGCTCGTCAGCGGGCGCCACTACGAGCGCACCGCGCGGGCCTGGCAGCGGCGGCTGGAGTCCGACAGAGCCGCCGTCGTCGAGCTGTTCACCGACGTATACGGCGCCGCCGGGGCCCGGCGCTGGTACCAGCGCTGGCGGCTCTTCTTCCTCGCCTGCGCCGAGCTGTTCGCCTACAACGGCGGCGACGAGTGGCTGGTCGGCCACTACCGTCTGCGCCGCGGGGACGGGTCGTGATCGGGCGATCTTCCGGCTGCCGGCGGGAGCACCGTTGGAGAAGCTGCTGCTGCGCTCCGCCAGCGACAACTAGCAGCCCGTGGTAGAAGTCTGGATGGTCGCGCGGCAAGGGCTTTCGGTTCGCATGCAAGGCGCGAGGATGAGAATAGGAGCAACTCATGCAAGACATCGTCTCGGTCGCCCTGCAGGGCCTCAGCGCCGCCGCCGGCCTGATGACCGTGGTCTGGCTCATCAGCCTGCTGAAGCGCGACGCCGGCATCATCGACATCTTCTGGGGTCCCGCCTTCGCCCTGCTGGCCTGGGTGTACTGGGCCGCCGGAACGGGAGACGGCGTCCGGCGACTGCTGGTGCCTATCCTGGTGACGGTCTGGGCGCTCCGCCTGGCGGTATACATCCTGTGGCGCAACCGCGGCGGCGGCGAAGACTACCGCTACGCGGCGATGCGCCAGAAGCACGGCCGCTGGTTCGCGCCGCTCAGCCTGGTCATCGTCTTCTGGCTGCAGGCTGCGCTGGCCTGGTTGATCGGCATGCCGCTGCTCCAGGTGCAGCGCGCCACGGCACCCGTCGCCCTGGGCTGGCTCGATCTGCTGGGCCTGGTCCTGTTCGCCACGGGGCTGTTCTTCGAGGCGGTTGGCGACTTCCAGCTGGCCCGTTTCAAGGCCGATCCCGCCAACCGCGGCAAGGTCATGGACCGGGGGCTCTGGCGATACACCCGCCATCCCAACTACTTCGGCGACGCCGCTCTCTGGTGGGGCCTGACCTGTTTCGCCCTCGCCACAGAGGGCTCCGCGTGGGTCCTGTTCAGCCCGGCGCTGATGACCTTCCTGCTGCTCAAGGTGTCGGGCGTCGCGCTGCTGGAGAAGGGCCTGGGCAGCACCAAGCCGGGGTACGAGGAGTACGTGCGCCGCACCAGCGCCTTTCTGCCGCTGCCGCCAAGGGACTGAGTGCCGGCGGTCTGGCGGCGGCCGGCGCGAAGGGCAGGCTAGCGACGCGCCGGACCCAGAACCACCTCGACGTCGCGACGCTCGCCGTTCCGCGCAACGCCCACGTCCACCCGGTCGCCGACCCGGTAGCGCTCCAGCAGGAGGATCAGGTCCAGACTCGATTCGACCGTCTGGCCGTCGACCGAGACGATCACATCGCCGAGCTCCACCCGCCCGCGACGGTCGCGGTAGGTACCCTGGAGACCCGACCGTTCAGCGCCGGAGCCACGGTATACATCCATGATCAGCGCTCCCTCGAGACCCAACCGGGCCATCAGCTGCTCCGAGGCCAGCTCCACGCCGAGTGTCGGACGCTCGATGCGGCCGTGGGTGATCAACTCGGGCACGACCCAGTTCACCGTATCGACGGGGATGGCGAAACCGATGCCGGCATAGGCGCCGGACGGGCTGACGATGGCGGTGTTGACGCCGATCAGCCGGCCGCCGCTATCCAGCAGGGGTCCACCGGAATTGCCGGGATTGATCGCCGCGTCGGTCTGTATGGCGCCACGGATCGGCTGGCCGGTCTGCGACTCGATCTCGCGGCCGAGAGCGCTGATGACCCCGGTGGTGAGCGTCTGATCCAAGCCGAACGGATTGCCGATGGCCAGCACCTGCTGGCCGACCTCGAGATCGCTCGACGTACCGACAGCGACCGGGCTGAGCAACGACTCGGGAGCCTCGATGCGCAGCACCGCCAAGTCCTTCTCCGGCGCCGCCCCCACCAGCTTCGCGTCCCAGGTGGACTGATCGGCGAGGGTCACCTGGACTCCACTCGAGCCGCTGATCACGTGGTAGTTGGTGACGACGTGGCCGTTCTGGTCCCAGACAAAGCCCGATCCGGTGCCGCGCGGGATCTCGTAGACGTTGAGTGAGAACAGATCCCGGCGGCGGGCAACCGAGGTGATGAAGGTGACCGAGGGCGCCGCGCGGCGGAACAGCGCGATCGTGTCCCGCTCGCCGCGGCCCAGCTCCACGCGTGGCGTCACCGTCCGCGGCGCAGCCGCGCCGCGCCCTGGCTGCGCCACCAGGGTGTGCCAACCGATTCCCGCGACAAACCCGAGCGCGGCCAGCAGCAGGCCGCCGAGCAGACGGGTCGAGGTTCTCTGTGCTTCGCTCATGATGGGGCTCGGCGAATCGCGCAGCCGACAAAATAACCCAGCGCGGGCGGCAATTCCAGCTTGGCGCCCGTGGCAGAATGAACGCCCGCTCCCGAACCGGAGACCGAAGATGACGAGATCGCTGCGCCGCACCCTTCACCTGCCCGCCGCCGTGCTGGTTCTGGCCGCCGCCACGTCACCCGTGGCGGCCGACAACTGGCCGCACTGGCGCGGGCCCAGTCGCGACGGAACCAGCAGCGAATCCGGGCTGCCGCTCACCTGGGACAGCTCGACCAACGTGGTCTGGAAGCTGCCGCTGCCGGGTCTCAGCGGTTCGACGCCGATCGTCTGGCGTGACCGCGTGTTCCTCAACGTCACCGAAGGTGACGCCATCCATCTCTGGTCGATCGACCGGGCGACCGGCAAGCCGGTATGGAAGCGCCACCTGAGCCACGGCAACGAAAAGAAGCGCAAGGGGAATCTCTCCTCCCCCTCGCCGGTCACCGACGGCCAGGCGGTCTGGTCGGTCACCGGCACCGGCGTCGTCAAGGCGTTCGACTTCGCCGGTGAGGAGCTGTGGGCGGCAGACCTGCAGCGCGAGTACGGCGAATTCGGCATTCTGCAC
This sequence comes from Thermoanaerobaculia bacterium, assembly GCA_945787525.1. Lineage (GTDB taxonomy): Bacteria > Acidobacteriota > Thermoanaerobaculia > Multivoradales > JAHEKO01 > CALZJC01. The sequence goes on from CALZJC010000097.1 coordinate 5,123, forward strand.
GGCTATTCGTCCTCGCCGCTGCTGCTCGACGACCGTCTCGTCATTCAGGTGCTGCACGGGTTCTTCACCGACGACCCGTCCTATCTGGTGGCCCTCGACAAGCTGACCGGCGAGCGCCGCTGGCGCGTCGAGCGACCCACCGACGCGCCGCGCGAAGCGCCGGACGCCTACACCACCCCGGCCCTGCTGACGCGAAGTGGCCGACACGAGATCGTCGTGACCGGCGCCGACTACGTCACCGGCCACGATCCGGCTGACGGCCGCGAGCTGTGGCGCGTCCCCGGGCTCAACCCGTCGGCCAACCCGATGCAGCGCATCGTTGCCTCGGCGGTCATCGACGGGCAGAAGATCTACGTGCCTTCGCGGGTGCGACCGTTGCTGGCGCTCGAGGCGGCCAGCGCCGAGGGACCGCCGCGGCGGATCTGGTCGATGGACAAGGGACCGGACGTGCCGACCCCGGCCCTCGGTGAGGGCAGGCTCTATCTACTGACCGACCGGGGCTTCGCCTGGGCTCTCGACACCGCCACCGGCGACCCGATCTGGGGCCCGGAGCGGGTCGGAGAGGGCACCTACAGCGCTTCACCGGTGGTCGCCGACGGCCGTCTCTACGCCACCAACGAAGAGGGTCTGACCACCGTGCTGGCGGCAGCCGACAGTTTCGAGGTTCTGGCGCGCAACGCGATCGGCGAGTACACCCTGTCGTCGCTGGCGATCTCGGACGGCCGCATCTTCCTGCGCACCGCCGGCCACCTCTACTGCATCGGCGAATCGCCGGCGGCGGCGGGCTCCCAGGCGACCGGGTCGCCGAGCGCGATGTCGCCGCTGGTCAGCACCTCGCCGTAGATCCCGGCGCGCCACTCCGGGTCGAGCGCCGCCTGCAGACCCTGAAACGCCTCGTCCATGCGCCGGCAGGGCCGCGTCTCGCCGCGCACCAGGATGCGGCACGCACCGACCCGCAGCACCCGGCCGCGGGACTCCTTCAACTCGAGGCCACGCACCATGAGGTTGGCGCGCCGCGCCGAGGGATCGACGGCGCTGCCGAGCTCCGCCTCGGCCCGTCCCCAGGCCTCCGCACCGAGCAGCGTCACCTGCCGGTGGCCGCCCTGATTGGCGTTGTTCTCGAGGCCCTGGCCGACCACCGCCCGGACCTGCCGCTTCGGGTCCATGGGGCCACCGCGCATTCGCTTCAACCAGATCGCAGTCAGCTCGGCCATCGAGATCCTCCCATCGCGCGGCTGTCCAGTCTATCGCCGCCTCATGACGGCGCCGGCCGGCCGACCCCCAGCCACAGCCCGATGGCGAAGAGGACCGCGGTGGCGGTGACCACGACCTTGAGCCAGCGGTGCCCCTTGAGCACCGTCAGGCGAGCGCCGCTGATGCCGCCGACCAGCATGCCCGCGGCGAGAGCCACGCCAAGCCGCCAGTCGACGCTGCCGTTGGCGGCGAACACCGCCAGCGCCGCGGCGGTCCAGCAGAGCACCGACAGCACCTTGACCGCGTTGCCGCGCACCAGGTCGAGCCCGGCGGCGGTGGTGACGGCGAGGACCAGGAAGCCGACTCCCGCCTGGATGAAGCCGCCGTAGACACCGACCGCGAAGAAGGCCAGCGGTGCCCAGCGCGGCCGGCGGCTGCCGGCCCGCAGGCGGGGCGACCAGAGCGAGATCGCCGACAGCACCACCATCAGTACGGCCAGCAGGCGGCGAAAGGCCACCTCGCCGATATCCAGCGCCAGCCAGGCGCCGATGATCGCGCCGACGGTGGCCGGCAGCGCCGCCCACACCAGGGCGCCTTTGTCGAAGAAGCCCTGCCGGCGGAAGCTCCAGACGGCGCCGGCGTTCTGCGCCAGGATCGCCAGCCGGTTGGTGCCGTTGGCCAGCGGCGCCGGCAGGCCGAGAAAGAGCAGCACCGGCAGGGTGAGAAAGGAGCCGCCCCCGGCCAGCACGTTGACGGTGCCCGCGACGCAGCCGACGCCGAAGAGCAGCAGATAGCTCATGGCCTTCGAAGCTCGTCGAGAAAACGCTCGCACAATCGGCGGCGCGACATCCAGACATGCATCGGCCACGGGCGCGGATGCCCCCGCCGATGGCCCGCGCGATCGGCCGCCGCCAGGAGATTCCCTATGTGCCAGCGGATGAGCCGGGTCTTCAGCCCGTCGGGCAGGCGCTCGAACTCGAACCCCCAACGCTCGCCGACATAGGGAGATATCCAGCCGACGCCGTGCACCGCGACGACGTCGCGCCAACCGGGATCCTCGCTCACCCGACGGGCCAGCGCCTGGCAGCCCGGCACGAAGCGGCGCACGAAGCGAATGCCGGCGGCGGCCGGCGAAGCGGCCTCGGCGCCGTCGCTGGCGGCCAGCTGGCTGTTGAGATGGAGCCTCAGGATCGGGTCGCCGGGGTTGACCTCGATGCCGTCCTCGAGCCGCCGCCCGGCGCCGCGCCAGGTCGCCCGCCCGGCGTAGAAGATGCCGCCCACCTCCTCCAGCCGGTTCCACCGACGGTAGGCGCGATCCGACACCTCGTAGACCGGAGCAGCGGCCCGCCACATGAGGCGGCTCAGGGAAGCGCCCATCGCGCCGACCCTGCGCTCCCGCCCGCGCGCTCCTCGATCAGGGCGGCGATCCTCGCCGCCCCATCGCGGACTCCCTGACGCCGCGCGGCGGCGCTCATGCGGGCCAGCCGCTCGCCGTCCGCCAGCAGCTCTCGCAAGGTCTCGATCAGGCTCTCGGGGGCCACCTGGAGGCCGAAACCGTGGCGCTCGAGGAAGCGCACGTTGTAGCCCTCCTGTCCGGCCAGCGAGCAGGTGGCCACGAACGGCCGGCCGCAGGCCATCGCCTCGCTCATCGTCAGTCCGCCGGGCTTGCCGGCCACCACATCGGCGGCGCTGACCAGCGAAGCCATCTCGCCTTGCCAGTCGATCCGCCGCACCCGGTCGCGCTGGGCCACCGACAGCTCACCGACGCCTCCTCCGGCCCGTCGCCGGCCGCCGGTCGTGGCGACGATCTGCCAGCTCGGGTCGGCCGCCAGCAGCCCCTTCAGCGTCTCCTCGACGCCGATCGCATAGGCGCCGCCGGTGACCAGGATGGTCGGCTGGTCGGTCGCCAGCCCAAGGGCCAGACGCGCTTCCGCGGGGGCCGGCGGCTGACCGAACTCCGGGATCAGCGGCATCCCGGTCACCACCACCTGAGACGAGGTGTTCTTGCGCTCGAGCTCGACCGCCAGATCCTGGTGCGCCACACACAGGAAGTCGAGTCCCGAACGGGCCCAGAAGTCGTGTACCCCGTAGTCCGTGAGTACGCCGAAAGATGGTGTCTCGATCAGCTCACCGTTGTCCCGGATGTAGCTGAGCAGGGTTGCGGGCAACATCTGCGTGGCGACCACGGCGTCGGGCGCCAACGCCTGCAGCTTGTTGAGCAGCCGCGCCATCAGGAGCGACCGAATACCCAGCGCCAGGCCCCAGCCCAGCAGCCGGCCGGTGACCCGCCGGCTCGGCGACTGGAAGCGCCGCAACATGGCGACCAGCAGCGTCTCGTCGAGCGACACGCCGCGACCCATCGGCAGCCTGCCCCGCGCCTCGGGAAAGCGGGTCTCCACCGCCCTGGCCGCCACCCGATCGATCGCCGGCGGCAGGTGGCCGGCGCGGAAATGCTCCTGCCAGTCCTTTTCGGTCAGCTGGTACAGCTCCTCGTAGGCCCCTGGAGCGGTGGAAACCAGCTCGAGATAGGCCTCCTTCACCGCCGCCGAGACCTTGGGCGACATCAGCGACCAGAAGTCGATGGTCGCAACCTCGGCGGCGCCGACTCGGCCCCGCAAGGAGGTGGCGATCGCCTCGCCGGCGCGGGTATGTCCGTACCCCAGGCCTGAGGTCAGGATGACTGTCTTCATCGCCTCGGATTCCGCGCCCAACGCCGCGCCTCTGCGGCCAGACCCCTATTCTGGCACGGTGGGCCTACTCGTCCGTGACCACGACAGCGGTGCCGTAGGCCAGCAGCTCGGCGGCGGCGTTCATCACCATGGAGGTGCTGAAACGGAGCTCCACGACGGCGTTGGCGCCCAAGCCCTTAGCCTCGGTGACCATACGGTCCAGGGCCTGCTCGCGGGCCTCGGCGAGCAGCTTGGTGTACTCGGAGACCTCGCCGCCGACCAGGTTGCGGATCGAGGCGGTGATGTCACGACCGACATTGCGCGCCCGAACCGTGTTGCCACGCGCCAGGCCGATGTAACGGACGATTCGCTTGCCGGGGACGCTAGCGGTCGTGCAGACGATCATTTTTCAACCTTCCTGTAGGGGTCGTTGCGCATGGTCTCGAGCCGGTCGATGAGTACCGAGAGGAACAATAGCGCAGCGCCGCTGAGACCACCGAAGAGCAGCAGCTTCTCGGTCAGCGGCATGGCGTCCGACCAGAGGTGGCCGACCAGCAGCCCGAGCATGCCGACCGCCCAGATCGACAGCAGGATCCAGCCGAGCCCGTAGCTCAGGCGGCTGGCCAGGCCGCGCGGCGCCTCGTTCCACTGGTCGTCCGCGGGCAGCTCGAAGCGGGTCGTCATGGTCGCCTCCCGGGTCTCTCGCATCTCGTCCATCAGCCGGCGGCAGTCGGCGCACTCCTCGAGGTGGAGCCGCACCCGCTGGTCGTCGGCCTGGGTCAGGACTCCGTCGAGGTAGCCCGTCAGCAGGACCTCGTCGAAAGTCCGCCCGCAATCCGTGCTCATCACTGCTCTCTCCCTGAAGGCCCGAATCCGTCGGCGACGAGGAGCTCCCGCAGGGCCTTGCGCGCCGCGTGCAGACGCGACATCACGGTGCCGATGGGAATCCCCAGCACCCCGGCGATCTCGGCGTAGGCGAGGTCGTGGTAGTCGCCTCGGGGCCCGGCCGATCGTCGGCGATCTGCCGTGGCAGCTCGCCGTCGGCGGCATCCAGCGACTCGGCACGGCGGATGCGGCGGCGACGCCAGAGGTCCATCGCCCGGTTGCGGACGATGCGCAGCAGGTAGGGCCGCACCGGCCGCCCCTCCTGGAATCGATCGAGGGTGGCGAAAAACCGCAGCAGCGCGTCCTGCGCCACGTCGAGGGCGTCCTCCCGATTGCCGGTGAGCTGGAGGCCGAGAATATAGGCCGGCTCGCGGTAGCGGCGGGCGAGCTCCTCGCGCGCCTCGGCGACGCCGGACCTCGCCTGCACGACCAACTCGGTGTCGATCGAGCCCAGCGCCGCGGGCGGCGGGCTGATAGCCATCTCCCCGTTCACATCCGTCACTACGGCTCTCCCGGCCCTGCTATTCGTAGGCTACGATACCGGGCCGCGACCCCGCCGCAACACCCCACGGGAAGGAGCAAGCGATGAAGCGTCGGATCCTGGCTCAGTTCATCCTCGCGTTGTCGTTGGCCGCGGCAGCCTGGCCGGCCGACGAGGCCGAGCGGCTGGGGGCGCTTTTCGACCGCGAATGGGAGATGCGGCTCGCCGAGGACCCGCTGTTCGCGACCTCGGTCGGCCGCCACGAATGGAACGACCTGCTGCCTTCGATGCGGCGTGAGGAGCTCGAACGGCGGCGGCACGTCTGGTCGGCAATGCTCGATGAGCTGGCGGCGATCGACCTGGGGGCCCTCGACGAGGGCGATCGGATCAACGCCGAGATCTTTCGGCGCCAGCTCGAGGATCGCGTTCTGGACCACCGCTTCGGCGGCTACCGCCTGCCGATAAACGCCGACTCCGGCTTCCACACCGACCTGGCCCGACTGCCGCGCCAGGTGCCGCTGGCCACGACCGGCGACTACGACAGCTACATCGCCCGGCTCAACGCCATGCCGCGCTACTTCGGCGAGCAGATGGACCTGATGCGCGACGGGATCTCCAGCGGCATGACGGTGCCCCGCGTCACCCTCGAGGGCTACGAGACGACCATCGCGTCGCACGTCGTCGAGGACGTCGAGGAGAGCGTCTTCTGGGCTCCCTTCGAGCGCCTGCCCGGCACCGTGCCGGCGCGCGAGCACGAGAGGCTCCGCCAGGCGGGCGCCGCCGCGGTGCGCAACGGCGCGGTGGCCGCCTAC
>CALZJC010000098.1 GCA_945787525.1 Thermoanaerobaculia bacterium
CTCTCCGCCAGGCTGCGGCCCGCCAGCCAGGAGCTCTCTGGCAGGCTGACGGCGAACAGCACGCCGGGCAGGCCGTAGAGTCCCCCCAGGCTGTCGGGAGAGACCGACTCGTTGGTCTCGCGGGTGCGCCGCGCCGGCAGCAGCCGACGGCCCAGCGTCACCATGTAGAGAATGCCCGCAGCGAGCGCCGCGTAGCCGATGGGTGAGAAGTCGAAAAGGCGGAACGGCTCCAGGCCGGCCTCGTGCATCACGCCGCTGATGAGGATGTTCGGCGCCGTCCCGATGAGCGTGGTCATGCCGCCCAGCAGCGAGCCGAAGGCCAGCGGGATGAGCAGCTTCGAGGGTGGCTGCTCGGTGCGCCGCGCCAGGTCGACGACCACCGGCAGCATCAGGGCGGTGACGCCGATGTCGTTCATGAAGCCGGAGAGCAGGCCCACGGTGGCCATCATCACCACCAGCAGGCCGACCTGGCTCTTGCCGGCCACGCCCAGCACCCGCTCGCCGATGATGTTCGCCACCCCGGTGCGCGCCAGGGCGCCGCTGAGCACGAGCACCGAAGCGACGGTGATGACGCCCTCGTTGGAGAAGCCGGCGAATGCCTCCTCGAATCCGAGGATGCCGGACAGCACCAGCGCCAGCAGAACCAGCATCGCCGCCACGTCGACCCGCACCCACTCGGTGACGAACATCACGATCGCCAGCAGCAGAATGGCCAGGACCAAGCCGATGGCCGGGGTCACGTGGGGAGTATAGATGCCACGCTCTCTCGCCTTTCGCTTGGCGAGGCGGAGGGAATCCGTCTCCGGATCTCTGCGAGAATCGGGGCCTCGAAACTGGCCCGGCCCGCTAGAATTCCCGCATGAAGCGAATGACCAAGAGCCCGGAAGGTGCGAGATTCGAGCTCGACGAGGCCGTGGCGGTGCTCGAGCGCACGCCGGCGATCCTGCGCGCCTGGCTGTCCGGCATGCCGGCGGCCTGGATCGAGGCCGACGAGGGCGGCGACAGCTGGAACGCGTTCGATATCGTCGGCCACCTGATCCACGGCGAGCGCACCGATTGGATCGCCCGGGCGCGCATCGTTCTCGAGCACGGCGAAAGCCGGCCGTTCGATCCGTTCGACCGCTTCGCCCAGTTCGAGCTCAGCAAGGGGCGCGGTCTCGACGAGCTGCTGGACGAGTTCGCCGACCTGCGAAGGCAGAACCTGGAGACCCTGCGGGGTTTCGACCTGGGGCCGCGGGAGCTGGCTCGCGCCGGCCGGCATCCCGAGCTGGGGCGTTGCACGCTGGGAGAGCTGCTGGCTACCTGGGCCGCCCATGATCTGGGGCACATCGCCCAGATCGCCCGGGTGATGGCCAAGCGCTATCGTTCCGCGGTCGGCGCCTGGCAGGCCTACCTGCCGGTGCTGCATGACCGTGACATCGATCCGGAGTCGGCTTGATGAGGGCGCAGTTCTTGGTTCTCGCGGTCTCGCTGGCCGTCGCCTGCGGCGGTGAGTCTCCGGTTCCCCCTCCGCTCACGCCGGTGCCCGATGCCGCCTACCTGGCCGAGATCGAGAGTTGGCGCGCCGAGCGCATGGAGGGTCTACGGCGGCCGGATGGCTGGCTGACGCTGGCCGGGCTCTACTGGCTGGAGGAGGGCGTCAATACTGTCGGTGCCGATCCGGCGAGCGATCTCGTCTTCCCGGCCGGCAAGGCCGAGGCCCGGCTGGGTGTGTTGCACCGGGCGGACCGGCAGGTGCGGTTCGAGGCTTCGACGGCCAGCGTGGTCAGCCACGACGGCGAGCCGGTCACGAGCCTGGATCTGGCCAGCGATGTCGGTGGTGAGCCGACGACCCTCGAGCACGGCAGTCTGAGCTTCTACGTCATCGAGCGCGGCGCACGGGTGGGTGTGCGACTCAAAGATCGGGACAGCGAGCTGCTGCGCGAGTTCGCGGGCATCGACCACTACCCGGTGGACCCGGCCTGGCAGATCGAGGCCAGCTTCGAGCCGTTCGCCGAGCCCAAGATGATCCCGGTTCCCAACATCACCGGTGACGTTCTCGATCAGCCCAGCCACGGCCGGATCGTCTTCACCATCGCCGGCGCCGAGCACTCACTGGAGCCGCTGGGCGAGCCCGACAAGGAGCTCTTCCTGGTCTTCGGCGACGCGACCAACGGCGCCGAAACCTACGGCGGCGGACGCTTCCTCTACGCCGGGCCGCCCGATGCCGACGGCCGGCTGAGGGTCGACTTCAACAAGGCCTACAACCCACCATGCGTGTTCACGCCCTACGCCACCTGTCCGCTGCCGCCGCCCGGCAACCGTCTGCGGCTGGCGGTGGTGGCGGGCGAGAAGAACTTCGGCGCGGGCCACTGACGCGCCGCGGTCTGGCGGATCGTCGTCGAGCTAGCCTGCAGGCAACAGCGCGACCTGCTGGCCGGCGCGCACGGCGATCTCGAGAGGGTTCCCCTCGAGGGCTCGTGGCGCGCCGTTGATCGACAGCACGGTGCCGGGCGGCCCGGCGAGCCGCACGGTCATGCCGTCGAAGTACTCGCCCTGCCACGGCAGCTCGGTGGCGTAGCCGTCGATCTCCAGCCATGAGCCGGGCGGACCCGTGACGCGAACGCGATGGCTCGGCCCGAGCTCGAATGAGCTCCCCAGGTGCTCCCGGTAGGCGCCGGGCCGGTTGCGCAGGTAGTCGGCCAGCTCATCCAGGAAGACGCGGTCCTCGAGACCGAACAGCTCGGCCTGACCGCGGTAGAAGTCGAGTCTCTGCTCCAGGAAGTCGGCATCGATCCGGTGGTTCAGCGCGTCCACCGCCAGCGTCGCGAACCGCCGACGTTGCTCGGCGCTCTTCATGAGCCACTGGAACAGCCACCTCCGCGGGTCCCTGCGGTTGGTCCGGAACATGTAGGCAAGGCTGTTCTGCCGCCAGCTCTGCGGCAGATTCCGGGAGACCCCGAAGCTGATCTCCAGGTCCCAGGCGATCCAGAACCAGCGCGCGGAGGGATTGGCGAGGTCGCGGACCAGGGCGCCCTGGAAGGCGTCACGGGTATCCAGAAAGCTCACCGAGACAACCCAGCGATAGAGGTTCTCGAGGTCGACCCAGTCGCCAGCGCGGTCCTGGCTCAAGCCGTTCTCGAGGTTGCGGATACGTTCGAGGAGCTCCTCGTAGGGCTGCTCCGGCCCCTCCCTGACCCTGGTCCGGTCACCCTCGTGGCGGTTCCGCTTGGTTCGCACCAGGACCAACTCTTCGATCCCGTAGCGGGCCTCGATCAGCTCGCGGCCGAGATAGTCGCTCAGCTCGTAGACGCCCTCGTACCCGCCGTTGAGATAGAGCGCGACCGGACGCGATCGGGGCGTCGGCACCCCGACGCGGCGCGCGATGTCCATCGCCACAGGAGAGGAAAAGTGCCACATGTGGCCATGGCGGTCGACGCCGCGATTGGCTCTGAGCACGAGTCGTTTCGGGTCGGGCTGTCGCGAGTGGGGACGTTGAGCACCGGGCAGCTCTGGCCTGAGCCCTGGTGTCCCCGGGAACGGGGCCGGCGAGAAGGTCGGGGCGCCGTGGCGGCGGCGCGCGGTGAGCCGGTAGCTCAGCCACGACCGGCGGTCGCGGCTGCGACCACCGTGGATTCTGACCCCGGCTCCGTTGCCCAGCGTCAGCCCGCCATTCTCGAAGAAGCCCACGTAGGCGGCCCGTTCCGACTCCCGCCCGCGGAGGAAGGTCGCGGACTGGATCTCCTTCAGGTCGTCCGGCGGCACCAGCAGGGAGACGACCGGCGCCCGCTTTGCCAGCTCGGCGCCATCGAGCCGGTAGGAGGTGAGTAGGTGGTTGCCGCGCGGCCGGCCCAGCGCCAGCTGGTCCGGCGTCGAGCCGCGGCGGGCGGGGATCGGTCCGAGACTCGCCGCCGGCGTATCTGGCCGCCGCCCGCGGGGAATCGCATGCAGCAGCCCCAGTGAGCCAAGCGCGCGCGCGAAACGGGTCGATCCCACGGCCGCTCCGGGTACGGACCGCGCCCGGGCGACCTCGCGCAGCCGCTGCCACCGCGGGTCGCGCTCGAGCAGGGCGGCGGCAACCGCCAGCGCCGCCAGCAGGACCCCGGCGGCGGTCAGAGGCGAGCGGGCCATCACTGGCTAGATCGGTGTCGGGCTGTTGTAGAGCACGGTCAGCTGGGTGGATTTGACCAGCGACCGCAGCTCGGCCTCGAGCTCGATCAGCCCGGCGGCGCGCCGGCTGCGAAAGCTCAGCGTGAGGACAACCTGGCCGTCGGTTCGGGACACGCTCTCGACCCGGGCTCGGGGCAGCCGACGCTTGAGGATCGGCAGCAGTTCTTCACCGTGCTGGTCGTACTCCTCGGTGGCCAGCGACAGGATCAACGAGCCGTCCCCCGAAGGACCGCTGACGATCGACGGCGTGAAGCGCCGCGCCAGCAGTGCCAGCAGCGCGACCGCCAGGATGATCACCAGAAACCGGAGGTTGAAGGTGGCAATGGCCAGTGACGCGGCGATCAGGACCATGATGAAGCCGATCTCCTCGGGCTCCTTGATCGGCGTGCGGAAGCGCACGATGGAGAGGGCGCCGAGCAGCCCCAGGGACAGCGGCAGCGAGAATTGGATGCAGATGAAGATGGCGGTCACCGCCAGACCCAGCAGCGGGAAGGCACGGTGGATCTGGCTGCCGGTGGAACGGCCGGAGTAGAAGCGCAGATACAGGAACGAGAGGAAGAGGGCGGCCAGCACCGACAGCAGCAGCACCATGAGAAAGGGGCCGGAGCCCACGGCGTCCACCCGGCCGCTGCCGGCGTCGTTGATCTGCGCGAAGAGCTGTTCGAGTCCTTCCCGCATCAGGGGGTCATCCTCCTACACCCCCCAGCCGAGGCGCCAGTGCGGCCTGGAAGCAGGCGCCGTACTTGGAGAACGAGGCGCGCCGGGCGCCGAGCCGCAGCAGGGAGCGCAGACTGGCCGGCAACTCGCCGCTGCGGTTCTTCACCTCCACGACCGCCGCCTCGAGCGGTACCGGATGCACGTAGCCCAGGAAGCGGCGGTTGACGCGATCGACCGAGATCGCGGTATCGAGGGAAACGCGGGCGCCGGTCAACGGCTCGACGAACCGCCGCCGCAGGTAGCGCACGACGAGATACGGGAACAGGCTCGCCCGCGGGACCCGCTCCTCGCTCGAAAAGTGCGTCGGTAGACCGGGCAGGATCGGATCGTGTAGCGACGCGCCGTCCAGCCATTCGGGCGACTGGGGGAGTGGCACCCGCGACTTGCGCCGTAGCGTCCCCAGGCGGGTCTTGTGCTCGAGCATCGCGCCGCCGGGGTCCACCTTGCCGGAGAGGTCGCGATACCAACGCACCCGCACCTTCGACTTGGCGAACTGGCTGTCGATCTTCTCGGCCAGCGAATCGAGCTGCAGGGTGTCGAAGTAGAGGCTCATGACGAAGTTGGCCGGGTAGCGGGGGTCCGATCGGCACAGGGCGCCCAGGGCCACCGCCGCGGGCGCGGTGCGCTGCGGCGACAGAACGTATTTGATTTCGTGTTCCAGTTCGCGTCCCACGGGCATCGATGGCGAGAAGATAGCAGTTCCACCGCACCTCCGTTCTACTCCACCAGCCGTCGCGGCGTCCCGGCGCGACGAGCGACGCGAGACTCCCCAGGCGCGCCCTCCCGTTGCCAGCGCCAGAGGGTCAGGCGGATGTCCCTGCCGGTGTGGGTGAGGAGCCGGCGGTTGATCCGCACCCTGGGACCGGGACGCCGGTTGACGAGACGTGGCGACACATAGACGAACCCTCGGTGCAGGCTGCCGGCGAACATCAGCTCGATGACTCTGCCTCCCGTCTTGAGTCGCGGCGGCGGCAGGGTGGCTTCGAGAGCCTGCCGCGGCAACCAGATCGAGAACGAGAGGGTCTCGCCAGCCCCGATCTGGGCGGGCATGTCCGCCTCCAGTCGGAAGTCACCCGCGTCGCGGATTCGTAGCGCCAGGGTTTGTTCCGGTTCGCGCTGCCTCCAGGGATGTAACGCCGCGACGAACCCGGGACCGCGAATGCGGAAGCGGATGGGCCAAAAGGCTGCGGTGTGCCCGGCATCACTGGCTGCAACGGCGTCCAGATAGTGAGCGGCGGCAGTGCCCACCAGCCGCTCTCGCCGGAACAGCACGCCGTCGGCCAGCCGGAGTTGCTCGACCTCCAGGTCGGTCAGTCGGTCGACCGGTCGCAGGAGGCAGGTCTGAAACGCCGCGGCGCGCTCCCACGGCGGCCATGGGCTTGGCCCCCGCTCGTAGATCACCTGGCAATTCCGGCTGCCGGTCAGCTGGCGGTCGGCGAATCGCAGCACCAGGTCCTCGGCGCTCGGCGTCAGCGAACGATAGACGTAGGTGATGCCTTGCGGCACCAGCGCCAACGCGGCCAGCAAGAGGAAGGTGGCGCGCACCAGAAGGGTGCCGCGTGGCGATCGATCGCGCCGCGCCAGCCACCGCCAGGCCTCGACCAGGCCCCAGGCAGCAAGAAGCGCGACGAAGGGCAGTATGGGCAGGAAGTTGTTGGGCTTGAACTGATCCGTTCGAGTCATGTAGCCAGCGACCCAGGCGGGCGGCAGGAAGAGCAGCATGGCCACGCCTGGTCGCTGGTCGGGATCTAGCTTGCGGCGGGCGAGCCAGAGAGGCAGGATCAGCGCGGTGATGCCGGCCGCTGCCGTTGCCAACGCCCCCAGGCCCCGGAGCAGGAACTGCACCGTCAGCATCGGCGCCTGCCAACGCGTCATGCGCTGCGCGCTGGCCCTCCACTTGTACTCGTGGGTGAGCTTCTCGAGAGACTCGAAATAGGCCGGCCAGTAGGGGTTGATCAGCAGGAAGAGAGCGAGTGCCACACCTCCGGCAAGGGCCAACCAGAGGAGCCGTCGCGGCTCCCGCCGGCAACGCAGCAGCGAGACGAGCGCCAGCGGCAGGGCGATCAGGCCTCCAGTCAACTTGGTGCTCATGGCCAGGGTGACGCCGGCGCCGGCCAGCCCGTAGCTGGTCGGCGAAGGCCGGCGGGCGGCGGCGAGGCTCCAGTAGAAGGCCAGGAGAACGGCCAGCACCAGCGGCGCGTCCGGTTTGAAAACCCCTGAAGCGTGGATATGTCCTGGTGAGAACGCCAGGGCCGTCGCGGCGACAAGCCCGACCGTGCTGGAGAACAACCGGCGGCCGATCAGGAAAGTCAGCCACAAGGCGCCGATGCCCCAGATGGCCTGTACCAGGCGTGACAGGCGGTAGGCGTGGGCGGTGAAGCTCTCGCCGTCGCGAACTGCCAGCCACGCCGCTCCAGAGAGTCGATGGAGTCCGTCGCTGGCCGAGAGCAGCAGAGCCTGAGGCCGGTAGGAGAGCAGTGGGTAGTAGCCGTTGCGCGGTTTCAGGCTGCCGGTCTCGTGTAGCTGGCGCACGTTGTCGAGGCTGAAGCGCTCATCCCAGAACCTGCCGGCATCGAGCCACGAGTCGAGGTACCACAACCTGATCGCCAGACCGGCCGCGAGGATCAACGTCAGCCAGAGGAGCGTGCGACGCGCGCCGGTAGGGTCTGGTCTCAGGGTGTTCACTCGCTGAAGATACTAGAGTGTGGCCGGTCTCCGACCTACGCTAGACTCGACAAACCGGCGAACGTGGATGACTGTGTTCCTGTGACTGCCGACCGCCCCGGCCATGCCGCGCTCCGGCTGACCGCCTCACGTCTTTCGTCCCCATGACCACGACCTCCGGCGGCGGACCGACTCTGAGCCGCGGCGCTCGCCAGGTCCTTTTGTGGATCGGTCTCGGGCTGGTCCTGTTTCCCCTGGCGATCAGCAAGCCCGGGCTGCCGACCAGTCTCAAATCGGACGAGCCGGCCTACTACCTGGCGGCGCTCAGCCTGGCACGCGACGGCGATCTGCGATTCGCGCCCGGCGAGGCGGCACGGCTGTTCGAAGAGTTCCCCTACCTGACGGTCAAGAACCTGATCCTGATGACCGAGGACGGCTGGCGCACCGTCTACTACGGCAAGCCATATATCTACTCCCTGTTCGCGGCGCCTTTCGCCGGTCTGTTCGGCGCCAACGGCATGGTCTCTTTCAACATGCTGCTGCTGCTGGCGATGATCTGGATGGGCGCTTGCTACCTCCGGCGGTTCAACCCGGACGGCCTGGCGGTGGCGTTCTCGGCCGGCTTCTTCGTCTTCAGCTCGACCTTCGCCTACGTCTTCTGGATGCATCCGGAGCTGTTCAACATGGCCTGCGTCATGGCGTCGCTCTACTTCGCCTTCATGCCGGCGGAACGTGCTGCGGAAGCCCTGCGAGGCCGCTGGTACCGCTGGCTCTGCGGTTCGGCTGCGCGGCCGGTGTGGTCGGCCGCCTGCCTGGCGCCGGCGGTGTACAACAAACCGATGCTGGCGCTGATGGCGGTGGCGCCGCTCTGGGTCTTCCTGCGCCGGCAGAGCTGGCGCGGCGTCGTGCGGTTCTGCGCCGGGGCGCTCGTCGCCGGTGGCCTGGTGGCGGGAATCTCGTGGGCGCTCACCGGCAAGGCCTCGGCCTATCTCGGCGTCAACCGGCGGGGATGGAACGTGGCGACCGCGGATTTCATGCCGCCGGAGGTGCCGCTCGAGGCGAAGTCACAGACCAGCAATGCCGGCTCGTGGTGGTGGATCCTCGACGCGCCGACCGCCAAGCCGGGCGAGCTGCCGGAGAACGTGCGCTACTTCCTCTTCGGTCGTCACACGGGCCTGTTCGTCTATGGGCCGTTCGCGCTGCTCTCGGTGCTGCTGTTTCTCTTCCATCGGCGACGCTCTCGCAGGCGCTGGCTGCTCCTCGCGTCGCTCGCCGGCGTGGCGCTTGTCTTCCTCCTATGGATCCCGTTCAACTGGCACGGTGGCGGTGGCTTTGTCGGCAACCGGTACTACATCAATGTCTATCCCGGCTTCCTCTTCCTGGTCGCGCGGGTGGCGCCGGCCTGGCTCACCGGCCTGGGATACGCCGCCGGCGGGCTGCTGGCCGGGAGCCTCGTGTTCACCCCGTTCGGGGCGCCGGTGCACCGACCGACTTTGCAGGCGCACGTCCGCCATGCGCCGTTCAGGCTGTTCCCGTTCGAGTTCACGATCCGCGACCAGATTCCGGGCTACGCGGGCACCTCGCAGCTCGGCAAGTGGTTCATGGGCCGAGCCGACCAGTTCGAACCGAGTGGCGACGAGATGTGGCTGCACGGCAACACCACGGTGCCGCTCTGGCTGCTCAGTCACGAGCCGTTGACCGAGGCGGTTTTCTGGGTGCGCAGCGCGGCTCCCGGCAACAGCGTCCGGCTGAGCCTGCCAGGCGACGTGGTGGACCTCGAGTTCGGCGACGCGCCGGCGTCCCAGACCGCAACGCTGAGGCCGTCCGGCCCCGATCAGGTGCGCCACGAGGAGGGCCGACCGCTATATGTCTACGACTTCGAGGTGACCTCGGACCGCGGCTGGACGATCGGCCGGTTCCACCTGGGCGCGGCGGTCGCCTACCTGGGCGAGCCGGCCGGCCTGGAACGACCGATCTGGGGCGTCGAGTGGCTGGAGTGCTCCATCCCCCGCTCGGTGACGGTCAGCGAGGAGCCGTTCGCGGGTCGGGTGCGGCTGCGCAACTCGAGCTCCGAGACCTGGCCGTCGGGCCCCGGGGGACGGGTCAAGCTGGCCTACCACTGGCTGGACGAGGAGGGTGAGCCGGTGGTCTTCGAGGGTGCGCGCAACGCCTTCGACGGACCGGTAGCAGCGGGCGAGGAGGTCGTTCTCGATCTCCTGGCGCTGACTCCCGAGACGCCCGGCAGCTACCGTCTGCAGGTGGATCTGGTCTTCGAGTTCGTCGGCTGGTTCTCTCAGCGCGGCGCGCCGACCTGCGAGGCGGAGGTCGAGGTGCTGCCCGCCGGCGGCCCGGCGAGCTCCTCCCAGAGCTCGCGGTAGGCCGACCCGATCCGCTCGATCGAGAACTCCTCATCGACCCGTCGGCGCCCCTGCCT
>CALZJC010000099.1:0-4249 GCA_945787525.1 Thermoanaerobaculia bacterium
AATTGTCTCGGCCGTGTAGACACTCTTGTCTCGGATGGCTTTTCTCCTGCCAGGCAGTCTAGGTGCCACTGCGCGGCCGACTGCCGTCGGCCGCGTGCCCTGTCGGGGCCGTCTGCTTGCTTAGCGCCTGGAGGGTCACCAGCACAATGACCCAGCGGGTAGTGAGAGGCCATCCAAAGGGGCAGGAGCGCGGGTTGGAGAGCCAACATGCATACCATCACCTTGTCTGCCAAACGACCCCACAAGGAGCGGGTTTTTCCTGGTTCTTCTCGCCATGATCGTCCCGGCGGCGTTCCTGGCCATTCCCTTCAGGGTCACGCTTCGCGAAGCCGTGCCGGTGCTCCGTGAGGTGGCATTCTCTGCCCTCGTAATCGATGCGATGCTCAGCATCGCGATCGTCTTCCTCCTGGCCGCGCTCGGGCTCCGCCTCGCCGGGCGCATCGGTCTCGGAGTTCTGTTCATCGAGGGCGCTGTGTGCAAGGCGCCCATCTGGCACCAGGGTAGGTTGGGCCAGGACCCGGCTTCGGGCCGCAACGCCAGGCCCAAGAGCCTCCAGCTCCCGCAGCCAGACCGAGATGTGGTTCCAACTGCACCTCGAGCACTGACCAACGAGGTGGGGTGCTTCCGACGCTCTGGCGCTAAGCTGAAGGCCTACTCGTGTGGCGATCGCTCTTCGTCCTCGTTGCTCTCGCGGCCTGCGTGGGTCCGGCTCTGGCAGTCGAGCCAGGGAGCGAGATCACTCCGCCCCGCCTCGAAGTAGCACCTGCGATCGACGGCCACCTGGACGACCCAGCCTGGCAAGGCGCGGCCCGGGCCGAAGGTTTCACCCAGGTGGAGCCTTTCCACGGTGAGCCGTCGCCGGTCGCGACGACGGTGCTCCTGGGCTACGACGACGAGGCGCTCTACGTCGCCTTCGACTGCCAGGACGACGACCCGAGCCGAGTCGCTGCCTCGGTCACGACGCGGGATGGCGTGGCGGGCCGGGACGACATCGTCGCCGTCATGCTCGACACGTTTCGCGACGGCGACTCGGCCTACTACTTCGCCACGAACCTCCTCGGCACGCAGTTCGATGGCACGGTGGCCAACAACGGGCGGACGATCGACGACCAGTGGGATGCGGCCTGGACGAACGCCTCGGCGGCGACCGAAACGGGATGGACGGCGGAGTTTCGGATTCCGTTCGGCATCCTGCGCTACGCCTCGGATGAGCACGCCACCTGGGGCGTCAACTTCCTCCGGGAGAATCCGCGCCGTCTCGAGAAGAGCGTCTGGGCCGGGCCGGGGGAGAGCCAGTGGCGGGTCTCGGCGTTCGCCGCCCTGACCTCGTGGAGCCCGCCGCGGGGCACGGCGAAGTGGTGGCAGATCATTCCGTACGTCCTCGGCGTCGGGGCCGAGGGGGGCGAGAACGACGGGCAGGCCGGCGGCGACGTCAGGCTCCGCTACCGCACCGCGCTCATCGCGGATCTCACCCTCAACCCCGACTTCGCCCTGGTCGAGGCCGACGCCGAGCAGATCAACCTGACGCGGTTCGAGCTCTTCATCTCCGAGAAGCGACCGTTCTTCCTCGAGGGCAATGAGCGCTTCGACCAACGTATCCAACAGTTCTACAGCCGCCGCATCGGCGACATCGATTGGGGCGCAAAGGCGGCTGGTACGGTGGGGGCCTTCGACTTCATCGCCCTGGGGACGAAGGCGGAGCTCCTGGTCGAGCAGGAGGGCCTCGAGACGACTCTCGACGCCGACTACGGTGTCTTCCGGTTGCAGCGAGCGGTGATGGGCTCCGGGAACGTCGGCCTGCTGGCGGCCACTCGCGACCTGGAGGGTGAGAGCGCCGGCTCGGTCGGGCTCGACACGACGCTTTTCTTCACCGAGACGCTCGGCATGACCGGGCAGTACCTGCGCACCCACGGTCCGGGTGAGACTGGCGAGGCGTGGTTCCTGCGTCCCGCCTACGACAGCGCCAGCTCCCACTTCCATGTCCGCTACACCAACCTCGACGCCGGCATCGTGGAAGACGTCAACGCGGTCGGCTTCCTGCGCGATGACAACCGGCGAGAGTGGGACACCAACCTCACCCACAACTGGTGGTTCGAGGATTCCGCGGTAGAGAAAGTCCGCGCCAGCGTCAACTACAACCGCTACTACGGGCACGACGGTGTGCTGCGGAGCTACGAGACCCGCGCGGACACGCGGGTCGATTTCTCGAATCGGTGGGAATTCGCCCTGCGCTACGAGGACGAGTTCAAGCGCTTCGAGGAGGACTTCCACAACCACATCTTCGAGATCGAATTCGGCTGGGACAACCGCCAGGGCCGAGCCTGGGAGATCGAGGTGTCGAAGGGCAGGAACTTCGGCGACGACCTGTGGCTTTACGAGGCCGACGTGACGTTCAAGGTCTCGGACGCCTGGAACTTCAGCTACGAGGTGCTTTACCTCGATCTCGAGCCCGACCTCGAGGGGCGCTCGACCTGGATCCACGTCTTGCGCTCGACCTACTACTTCACTAACGACCTCTTCGTGAAGCTCTTCGCGCAGACCAACTCGGCGATCGACAAGGAGAACTTCCAGCTGCTCACCGTCTGGCGGATTCTCCCCCCCTTCGGGTCCCTCCAGGTCGCCTACCACCGCGGCACCTCGGGCCTGGGGGAGGAGTCGATGCAGGGAAACACGTTGTTCGTGAAGCTGGCTTGGGTGTTCTAGGGTCGCCGTCGCCCGCAGGTGTCGACCCAGACCGAAATGCAACCGGAAGGTGGCTCGTCTCGTCTCAAGTAGGGTTGCCAGAATGACGAGAGCGACAGATCCGCGACCGCGATCAACGGGCCCCGAGGTCCCTGCGAAGCGAAGACGCCCCCTGGTGGGCTACCTCCTTACGGTGGCCGTCCTGGCGGTCCTCGCCTGGGCGGCGTTCGAGATCATCGGCCTCAGGGTGGTGCGCGTATCGCGGCGCGCCGTGCCGCTGCGCCAGGCCGATGCGCCCCCGGCGCAGTTGCCGGTGGCTGAGGAGTCGACGGCGGACCTCGCGGCCGAAACGCCCCGCAACCTCATCCTGGTGATCGCCGACGGCTTCGGATTCGCTCACCTGACCGCGGCGCGAACGACGCTTCATGGCATCAACGGAGCTTCGGTCTGGGACCGATTCAGCCAGACCGGATGGCAGCGGACCCACCCCGTGGCCGGATTCCTCACCGACTCGGGCGCCGCGGCCACCGCGCTGGCGACCGGACGCCCAACCAACTACGAAGCGATCGGGGTCGACGTCGACGGACGCCAGCTGGAGACCCTCTTCGACCGCGCCGTCGATCGCGGCTACCGAACGGGCGTCGTCACCGATTCCTACATCTGGGACGCGACGCCGGCAGCGTTCATCACCCACAGTCCACAGCGCGGCAACGACAATGCCGGCGCCGTTCTGCGGCAGCTCGGTGAGTCCTCGCTCGAGATTCTGGTCGGCGAGCTCGAGGACGTCGGGGAGGACGAGGTCCCCGAGTGGGAGGCATCGGTCGAGCTGCTCGGCGAGAGGTTCGAGGTCCTGGGCCCGGAGGCCGACGCCGCGCTGCTGCGCCGGCTCGAAACGGGCGAGTCGCCCACCTTGGCGATCTTCGAGGAGGACCAGGTCACGGACCTCGAGTCCGATCCGAATCTCCCGTCTCTCGCCGGCGCCGCGCTGCGTCGGCTCAGTTCCGACCAGCGGCCGTTTCTCCTGCTGATCGAGAGCGAGGAGCCCGACTCAGCGGGCCATAAGAACGACTTCGGCCGCCTCCTGCGCGGCCTGGAAGCGCTCGAAGCGACGCTCGAGATGGTGCTCGACTTCGCGTCCGAAGGCGGTGAGACCCTGGTGGTCTTCACCTCCGATCACGAGAGCGGAGGCCTCGCACTGAGCATCGCCGAGTACCACAACATGCAGCTCGAGGCCGTCTGGGCGTCTCGGGATCACACCGGCAGCGTCGTCCCCGTGCTCGCCGTTGGTCCCGGAGCCGAGGTCTTCGGAGGCAGCCACGCCAACTGGGAGCTCGGCCGGCTCCTGGGCCGAACGCTGCGTCAGCCCTGAACGATCCCGGGAATCTGCTTCCAAAGAGGTGCCATGCGCTTCGGGAATGAGAAGTAGGAGGGCTCGTATTCCTCCGGGGTGCGCACGGCCACGCGGTACCATGCCTGTCCTGGTGGACAGACAAGCAGAGGAGGTTGCCGGTCCGGTGCCGCCGCGGGGATGAGCGAGAGCCGACGGTCGCCACCGCGAGCCGAAGCG
>CALZJC010000099.1:4300-14257 GCA_945787525.1 Thermoanaerobaculia bacterium
TGTTCACGCTGTCGCTCGACCTGATGTGCGTCGCCGGCTTCGACGGCTACTTCAAGCGGGTCAATCCGGCGTTCGAGGAGGTGCTCGGCTACTCCCCGGAGGAGCTGCTGTCGCGGCAGTTCGTCGAGTTCGTCCATCCCGACGACCGCGAGAGCACCAACCGCGAGGTGGCGAGCCTCTCCGGCGGTCAGGTGACGGTCGATTTCGAGAATCGCTACCGCACCCGGTCCGGCGACTACCGCTGGCTGGCCTGGCACGCCGCGCCGATGGTCGACGAGGGGCTGATCTACGCGGTGGCGCGGGACATCACCCAGCAGAAGGCCGACCGCCGGCAGCTGCGGGAACAGGCAGTGGAGCTGGCGCGGTCGAACGCCGACCTGGAGCAGTTCGCGCACGTCGCCTCGCACGATCTGCGGGCGCCGTTGCGCTCGATCGTGACGCTGGCCGGGTTCATCGAGCAGGATCTGGGCGAGGCGATTCCGCCGAAGACGCAGGGACACCTGGCGGAGCTGCGCCGCCGCAGCCTGTTGATGCAGGCGCTCACCGACGACCTGCTGGTCTACTCGCAGGCCGGTCGCGAGCGTGAGGACGCCGCCGAGGTCGACACCGCTGCCCTAGTGCGCGACATCGCATTTCTGCTCGACCCACCGGATGCCTATGAGATCGTCGCCGACCGCTCGCTGCCAGTGATCGAGACGGTGCGAGGCCCGCTCGAGCAGGTGCTGCGCAACCTCATCGCCAACGCGGTCAAGCACCGCGATCGCGACGACGGCGAGGTCCGGGTGTCGGCCCGCGACGCGGGCGAGCGGTGGGAGTTCACGGTTGCCGACGACGGGCCGGGAATCGGCGACGGCGACCGGGCGCAGGTGTCGAGCGTCCTCGAGGGGGGGCAGCCGGATGCGGGCGCCGAAGGCTGGGGGATGGGCCTGGCGCTGGTGCAACGTATCGTCGGGCGATTCGACGGCCGGGCCCGTCTCGAGGCCGCCTCCGAGCGCGGCGCGAGCTTCCGCTTCGAGTGGCCGAAACGGATCATGGAGGAGCCGGGGCGCGATGAGTGACTCGGTATTGGAGGCTGGCCGATGGCGAGAATGCTGATCGTCGACGACGATCCGGTCGACCGCGAGTTGGCCGGCCGCTCTATCCAGTCGATCGCCGATCTCGAGGTGCTGGAGGCCGGCGACGGCCAGCAGGCGATGGAGTCCTGCCTCCGCGATGCGCCCGACCTGGTACTGACGGATCTGCGCATGCCGAACCTGGACGGGCTCAGCCTGGTCAGGGAGCTACGGCAGCGCCTGCCGCTGGTGCCGGTGATCCTCATGACGGCGCGCGGCAGCGAGCAGATAGCGGCCGAGGCCCTCGCCGCGGGCGCGGTCAGCTACGTTCCCAAGGCCGATGTGGGCGAGCTGCTCGCCGAGATCGTCGAGCAGGCGCTGGCGATCTCGACGGCCCGGCGCGAGCGGGCCGAGGTGCTGCGCTACTTCAAGTCGAGCCAGTCGCGGTTCGAGCTCGCCAACGACATCGGCTTGATCTCGCCCCTGGTGGCGTACCTGCAGGACGACCTCGAGCGGATCGGCTTCGCCGACGAGCAGGCCCGGTCGCAGATCGGCACCGCGCTCGCCGAGGCGATCTCCAACGCCATGATCCACGGCAACCTGGAGGTCAGCTCCGAGCTGCGCAAGGAGGGCAGCGAGCCCTACCGCCGCCTGATCGCCGAGCGCAGCCGGGCCGAGCCGTGGACCCGGCGCCTGGTCTATTGCAGCGCCGAGCAGAGCCCGGCGCGGGTGCGCTACGTGATCCGGGACGAGGGCGCGGGCTTCGACCGCTCGTCGCTCCCCGATCCCACCAGCCCCGAGAGCATGCTCAAGCCCCGGGGTCGCGGTCTGTTCCTGATGCACGCGTTCGTCGATGCGGTCGAGTACAACGAGACCGGCAACGAGGTGCGGCTCACCAAGCTGGCGAAGGAGTAGGATCTCCGGTGGCTCAGAGGGCGATCTTGATCGTCCCCGAGAAACCGGAGTAGACGATCGTGTTCTCGAGCAGCTGGGTGCTGCCGCCCGCCGTCGACGGAACCGCTCCCGGAGGCACCGGGACGTCCCACCAGGCCGAGACGTTCATTCCGGCGCCCAGCTGGAGTCGTTGCGTGAGCCGGTAGCTCCAGGCGAGACGGAACTCGGTGATCGGGATGGCGACATCCTGGAGGGCGCGGAAGCCGATGTCCGTGAAGGCTGTGGCGATCTCGCCTTCGACGGGAACCGCCGCTTCGAGGGGCCCGCTGAAGTCGCGCGCGCGATTCGTCAGCTCGGCCTCGCCGAAGACCAGCGACTGTCCGATGTACCACCGGAAGTGACTGCGCCCCTGGTCGATCTCGCCGACCAGCCCGACCAGCGGCCCCATCAGGCGGCCATAGTTCGACGAGGCGTCGATCCGCCGCCCACCGGCGTCGACGATCCCCACGACCGCGCGGTAGTCGTTGTCGAAGTCGGCATTCCGCAGACCGAGCTGGATCCTCACCGTGCTGGAGGGAGTCTCGGCCAGCCTCCGCAAGGCGTAGAGATCGACGGTCCAGGTGGCGAGCTCGGTGTCTTCCAGGATGCGGTAGGAGAGCAGCTCGGACGGCGAGGAGGAGACGAAACTGCGATCGGCGACCTCGAAGGCGACCTGATCCCCGGTGCCGCTCGCCGACGTGCTGCGGTCGGTGAGCGCGTGCTTGGTGACGAAGAGGAAGTAATCGAGTCCGAAGGTCCAGCTCTCGCGGTCCCAGCGGAGCTCGAAACGCGGCGCCAGATTGCCGTTCGTCTCGAGCAGGACCGCCGTTCGCGATTCCGCCGAGGGGGTTGCTGCGAGGTTGCCGTCGCGGACCGTCAGGACATGTTGGTCGTGCCCGTGCACGCTGATGTACAGCGCCTCGAGGCTCAGGCTCCACCGTCCGTCGGCGAAGGCGGGCGGGCCCGCCGCCAGCGCCAGCGCGATCAGCAGGAGGAAGGCGGGCGGGCGGTTTGTCGTTGCGATCTTCCGATTCCTGTGCATCGTGACCTCCATGGCTGGGCCGGCCGAAGCCGGCGCTCGCGGTGACCGGAGCGCCGGGCGCTCTCGCGCCGAGGCCTGCCCTCGTAGCCTTGGATGCGCCGCGACGGATGATCCTTCGCCTCGCTCCGATGAGCTCGGCTCGAGGAGGCGACGTGCCCTGTCCCTCAGCCCCTCTGGCCGCCCTAGCCGCTCGTCGAGCCCGACCCCGTCTCTGCCACCGGCCCGAGGAAGCGGTCGAGCCACGCCAGCACCTCCTCGATGATCGCCAGCCGATCGCTGGGTATATGCCCGCCCTCGATTCGGGCGTGCCGCTTCTCGTCTTCGGGCGCGCCGAGAAGACGGAAAAGCGGATCCTGTGCCCTATCGAAGGTGGCCAGAAAATCGTCTTTGCCGTTGACCATGAGCGTGGGCACCCGCGAGCGGGGGGCGAAGTTCACCAGGTCCATCTCGGGAGTCGCTGAGGACAGCAGACCGCCGCCCAGGAGGACGTTGGCCTTGAAGCGCTCGTCGATGGCGGTGAAGACCGGCCCGTAGATCGCTCCGCCGCTGAAGCCGTAGAAGGCCAGCCTCTCCGCGTCGATGTCCGGCCGCTCTTCCAGATAGTCCACGGTCCGGCCGAGATCCTTCGACCACATGACCATCATGTCCCGCCACTCGTTCGGCTTGAAGGAGAACGGCACGTAGCGCTCGTACATCCCCTTGTAGACCGGGTAGATGAGCGCCCGTCCGCTGCGGGGTATGAAGTCGTAGAGATACTGCGAGGCCAGGCCCGCTCCGACGGGGAAGAAGAAGACGTCGTCGCCCGGAAACCAGATCACCGCCTGGTAGGGGGGCTCGGTGCTCAGGGGCAGGAGCAGATGCGCGAGGACGCGCTCGCCGCCGTAGGCCGCCTTGAACGAGACCGTCTCCCGACGCCAGTGGGGCGAGCTCTCGTCGACCGATTCGACCTTGGCCTCCAGGTCGGAGGGGTCGTAGGCGTACATCCGCCGGTAGGCCTCGAAGATCTCGTTGGCCACCGGGGCCGCCTCGCCCGTTGCGCTCGGGGCGTATCTGGGGGTGAAGGGCCCGAAGAGCTCCTCGGCCGGGGGGTCTTTGAAACGGGCGCAGCGGAAGCCGTGGGTCAGCTCACGCGAGAAGGGTGGGCTGCGTTCCATGCCGACACGGAAGAGATAGGAGGGCTCGCCCCAGGCTCCGCCGAGGATGTAGCGGACTCGACCCATCTCGTTGTGGCACCACTCCTTGACATTGCCCGCCATGTCGTAGGTCCCGAAGTCGCCCAGGCCCGGGTGACTACCTACCGGCGCCGGACCCGCGGCCCCGAAGTTGCTCACCCGCACGATGTCCGAGAGCTGGTCCTGGGCGGTGGCAGCGGACCAGTGGAAGATCGTGGGGAGGTGCTTGTCGACTGAGCGACAGTAGGCGGAGGCCTCGTACCAGCTCACGCCGCCAACCGGGAAGTCGGCCTCTTCGGCGGCGTAGCTCCCAACCTCCCAGCCGGCCGGACCCGGGCGCCCGGTCGCGTCGACAAACCGGGCGATCGCATCGGCGCGCGGAATCTCCTTTTCCTGTTCGGCAAACGGCTCGGTCCAGTACTCCGCTCGTTCGTAACCGCCGGTGTCGATGAACTCCTTGAACTGTCGATTGGTCACCTCGTAGCGGTCGAGCCAGTAGTCGCCCAGCTCGACCGGGGGGAAGCCCTCCAAGTTGAAGGGACCGCCGGGGACCCGGACCATGCCCTCCGGCCGGGAGCCTTCCGGGTCCAGGGTGACGCCCTGGGCGAATGCGATGAAGGGCCGCGCTCCGAAGGGGGCCCCCTCGAAGGTCTCGAAGCCTCTCCTGGTGATCTTCCAGTGGGTGAGCGCGTAGGGGACCCGGATACCTTCGAGTGGAGTCTCTCCCAGGCGCACCCACGGGCTGTCCGGCGAGGCGTAACGCCTCACCTCGACCTCGGCGCCGGGCGGCTCGGTGGCGATCGAGATCGGGATCGTGATGCGCTCGAGCATCCTCTGCACCTCGGGGTCGTCCGGGAGCTTCTCCCGCACTCCCCGAGCCAGGCGGAACGCCTCGGCGAGCTCGCCGACCTCCGTGAGCTCCTCGATCCGGGCCAAGGTCTCCCGCTCCATCCATCGGACGACGTCGTTGCGCAGTCCCAGCCATGCGATGACGCCACCGGCGATCAGGAGCGCGGCGAGAACCGTCAGAATCGCCCACCGGCCCAGCCTGAATCCCGAGCGCTCGCCGGAGAGACGCGCCGCACCGCGCCGCAGCGCCTCGCTCAGCTGCAGAGTCGTCGCATAACGGTTCCCGGGCTCCTTCTCGAGGCAGCGGCGGACGATCTCTTCGACGTCCTTCGGCGTTTCGGGCCGCAGCTTCCTCGGTGGCGTCGGAACGTCGCGCAGGATCGCGCTCAGCACGGTGGCCACCGACGCTCCCTGGAAGGGGAGCTGCCCGCAGAGCATCTCGTACAGGACGACGCCGAACGAGAACTGGTCCGAGCAGTGGCCGACGGCGCGGCCCGCCGCCTGCTCCGGAGACATGTACGACACCGTGCCAAGCACTGCCCCCTGCCGGGTCATGCGGGTCATCGTCGTCAGCGCGGTCGGGGCGCCCGGTCCGGTGGGGGTCTGCTGGGCGAGCCCGAAGTCGAGGATCTTGACCTGCCCGTCCTCGGCGATCATCACGTTCTCGGGCTTGAGGTCGCGGTGGACGACGCCGGCGGCGTGGGCCCGGGCGAGGCCCTCGGCGATGGCCAGACCCAGGCCGAGCGCATCTTCCGTCTCGAGGCGACCTTCGGCCAGTCTCTTCCGAAGGGTCATCCCTTCGACGAGCTCCATGGCGATGTAGTTCGTGCCCTCGTGCTCGTCGATATCGTAGATGGTGACGATCGCGGGGTGATTCAGGGCGGAGGCGGCCCGCGCCTCACGCTCGAACCGTTGGAGGCGCTCGGCGTCCGAAGCGAACTCGTCAGGCAGGACCTTGATAGCGGCTTCGCGTCTGAGCTTGATGTGGCGGGCTCGATAGACCTCGCCCATACCACCCGCTCCCAGAAGCGACAGGATCTCGTAGGGGCCCAGACGCGTCCCCGCGCTCAAGGACATATGCGCGCAGGATACGCCAACTCGGGCCAGGTCACCAGCGAGCGCAGACGCCGCGGCCGAGGGTCCCAGGAACAGAAAGACCATGAGACTCGGGTTGAAGGCCCAACCGTCGCTCGCGTAGATTGCCAGGTCACCATGAGACCTCATCGAGCGGCGCAGTCGAGCCGTCGATCCGGCTGGACACGTGTAGTAGCCTCCCGTGAATCAGCAGCCGCGCGCAAGGCGGGAGACAAGCTACTGCGACAAGGAGGTATGCCTATGAGCCACCTCGAGCCGACTTCCAGGCGGGCACTCGGTCTCGCGCTCGCCGTTCTTCTTTCGTCCGTCTTCGCGAGCGCGCAAGAGCCCGGCTCTCCTTCCACAGAGCGGCTGGCGATGCTGCCGATGGAACGCCAGGTCCACCCCATCGGGAAGAGTGGTCAAGAGATGGAGGTGGTGGTCTATACGCCGCACACCTACGATCCAGCGCAGTCGTACCCACTCCTCGTCGTTCCTGACGCGGATCCCCTCATCGGCCTTCTCAAGACGGTCAATTTCCTCTGGACCGAGGACGGGAAGGCCGAACCGGTGATCCTGGTGGGCTTGCCCTTCGGCCGCACGCCGGATGCCATCTGGAAGAACCGCTCTTACTACCTGCTGCCGGACGCCGTCGGCGTGATCGAGTACTACGACGCTCAGATACCGCTGAACACCGGCGGCGGTGCCCGCGAGCTCGCAGACTTCCTCCACAGGAAGGTACTGCCAAGCGTGCTGGAGCAGTACAACATCGACCGTGACCGGGTGGGGCTGGCGGGATTCTCGATGGGCGGACTCTTCGCCGCGTGGCACCTCGTGACGTATCCGGACGTCTTCAGCGACTACATCATCATCGCTCCGCCGCTGGCGGCACCTTTCGTCGGCCCGGGGTTCGAGAAGGCCACACGGCTGCTGAGGCGTCGAGGCTTCCGGCGGCCGACGCGGATCTACGTATCCCATGCAGAGAATGACCTCGCCGCCGTTCGGTCCGGCGCCGCTCCCTGGATAGAGGCCTGGAAGGCCCACGACGACGCCAACCTCCGCTTCCAAGACGAGGTCATCGGCGGCCTGAGGCACGATGCGGGCGCCATCCCCGCTCTGATCAACGGCTACGAGTTCTTGTACGGGCGGTGACCGGGCCCCGGTGTACCCAAGAAGTACACTCCTTATACAAATAGTGTATAGAGCGATCTCGGATGTCTCGAGAGAAGCCTGGATTTGCGGGCTTTGGAGACTGGCATGTCGGTTGCTCTCTAGCCGTCCCGATGACCATTCTCATCGGTTCTTCCGGGCGAAGACTGTGACCCCCAAGAAAGGGAGAGCAGCGATGACTCTTGCAGCAGAACCCAGCGCGGCGACCGACCGCACGAGGCATGATCGACGAAGCCTGTTCTCGACAGTGGTCGCGGGAGTATTCCTGGCGGGATGCATGACGTCGGGGCGGGTGATGCCTGCCGCCGCGGAGTCCGCCAACGACCTCTTCGAGCAATACGACGTCGTCACCGGCATCGCCAGAAGCCAGACTGTCTTGCCGGGGTTCTTTCTCGGCGGCGCTACCGCGGAGCTCGTCGTGGTGCAGGTCGACGAGAACGACGAACGCGGCGTGCAGATGTACGGGTTCGACGGCGGCGCCTGGGTGTCGGTGCTCGACGCAACGCTACGCCCAGAGGTTCTGTTCGTCGACGTGGCCAACATCGGCGGACGCGACCGCCTGATTACCTATGAGAGCGGTCGCCTGAGCTGGTTCGACCCCGACTCGGCGACGGTGCGGGCGCTGGTGGAGGTCGCTGCGAGCTACAACGCGGCGGACGACCGCGGAGGAAGTGCCACCCGGCCAGGCGGCGAGATCCCTCATGTGGACATCACCCGGGACTTGAACCACGACGGCCGCGAGGACCTGGTGGTGCCGGACATCGATGGCTTCTGGATATCCATCCAATTGAGCAACGGCAGATTCACCGACGCCGTGAAGCTCGGCCCCGCCGAACCGTTTCTCGACGCGAGTGTCATGGGCGAACCGCGCAGCTACCGCGACATGGGCATATCCGCCGCAACCATCCCCGTCTATCTGAGCCGTCTCCATGAGATGGACTACGACCAGGACGGTCGCAGCGATCTGGTGTTCTGGAACCAGGACCACTTCGAGGTTCATCCTCAGGACGAGCACGGGCTGTTCGACCCGGTGGCCATGACTTTCACGGCCGATGTGCCGTTCGACTCCGACGGAGCCTACTCGCGGGTGTCCGATTTCAGCGACGAGGGCATGCTCTCGCTGCTCTTTGGATTCAACGAGAACACCGAGCGAACGGTGCTGCACTCGTTCCGTGACCTGAATGGCGACAAGGTAGCCGACCTGGTGACCCTGACGCTTGCGGGGCGGACCATCCTGAGGCAGCGCAGCCTGTACGAGGTGCATTTCGGCACGGCTACATCCGACGGCACCTCGTTCGCCCGGCAGGTTGGCACGGCGATCCATCCGCGAGGAAAAGCCGGCGGAATGCAGCCTTCGGGATACTCGTCCCAGCTGTTCCAGGACTTCGATGGTGATGGCCAGGTCGACATCATGTTCAGAGACGTCAACGTAGGGTTCGGCGGGATGTTCCGCGCGCTCGTCGGCAAATCCGTCCCGATCAACCTCGAGTTCTACCGCGGCGAAGACGGCACCTACCCCGACGAGCCCACCACCAGGCGGAAGATCAGGCGCTTCGCCCCCTTCGCCGGCCTGGGCAACGTGTTCTTCCCGCCGGTACTGATGGGGGACGTGAACGGCGACGGAAGCTCGGACGTGCTGGTGGGGCAGAGCCCGCAAGAGCTGCACGTCTTTCTCGCTGAGCCCGGGCCGGATCTCTGGGCGCGGCGGCCCCGGAAGGTGGCGGTAGCCTTGCCTCGTGACGAGCGAAACAGCCGGCTGGTGGACCTCAACCAGGACGGCAAGCAAGACCTCCTCATGCATCACGCGCCCACCGATCACGCGCCCACCGAGCCGCATCGGGTGACAACGCTGATCGCCCGGTAGGGTCGATAGGCCCCGGTCCGAGTCTCAGTCGTTCATCCGATAGGCGCCTTTCAGCGCGTACACGTGCTTCTCCCAGACCCGCTCGAAGCGGGCCTGATCGACGACGGGCTTGCGGATCATGCGCCGGCAGAAGAGCCGCTGCATCGCCGTGCTCGAGGTCTTGGAGTAGAGCTGGAGGGCGAACTTCGAGAAGTCGCGCACGAGGAAGTCGAAGATCCTGTCGAGCACGTCATCGTCCACCGAGTGCACGGGCGCGTTCTCGAGGATCAGCTGGCCGTACACCACGAGGGTGAAGAGCTCGCCCAGGATGAGGAGGAAGTCGATGTCCCGGGTCTGTTCCTTGCTCGGGCGGGCCGCCATCAAGAGCAGCTTGAAGGTCCGGATCTGCTTCTTGAAGACGCGGACGTTGGGCAGGTCCGCGCCATCGTAGGCCGCCCGGTAGTCGTGGAAACGGATCTTCCCCAGCCCCCTGGTCGGGCCCTGGTCGAAGAGGAAGGCATCGTGGCGCGGCTCTTTGACCTCGGGGATGTCGGGAAACGTGCCCGGGTTGAAGAAGAAGTTCTTCATGAACTTGATGACCAGCGCCATGTTGACGTGCACGGTGCCCTCGAGCTTGGGCAGAGCGCGGATGTCCCGCGCCGCCATCTCGAAGTACATGTCCTTCTCGAAACCCTTGGCCGCGATGATGTCCCACAGCAGGTCGATCACCTCCTCGCCCTGGCTGGTCACTTTCATCTTGACTAGCGGGTCGTAGAGCAGATAGCGGCGATCGTCGGGCGAGGCGGTACGCAGGTAGTCGGA
>CALZJC010000100.1 GCA_945787525.1 Thermoanaerobaculia bacterium
TCTGCTGCGTTACGCTCTAGTCGGGCATCCTCAGCGTGCTTCGAGCACGCCTGCGGTGCCCTTGGTCGCAAGCCTTGCATCTTCAAGCTCCTACGACGTTTCGCGACGACGATCGGTGAGAAGGTCAGGCTAGCCTCGGGCGGCCTGCGGCGCCCGCCGCCAGAGCCGCCAGGCCAGCAGGCCGAGGCCCAGCAGCAGCGCCGCCACGCCGATCAGGCCACCCAGCCAGGGGATCAGCCCGGCAACGGTCAGGACGGCCAGCCCCAGAGCCAGCGCCGGCAGCGCTCCGCGGAGGGTCTCCTCTGGCCAGCCGAGCAGCGCCCGGCCGAGCAGGTCGGCGGTGAAAATCTTTGCCAGGTAGAGCGCCACCAGATAGAGCGTCAGCCCGATCAGCGCAAGCGGCAGGCCAATCATGGTGAGCCCGACCAAGATCAGGGCGATCGGCGTCGCCACCAGCACCAGCAGGCCGATACCTACTCGGGCCAGGGCCGCTCCACCGCCCCCCAGCCGGCCGCCCAGCAGACCCGGGGCGAGCCACCAGAGGATCGCGCCAACCAGCAGGGCGCCGACCAGACCGACGAGCTTCCAGAGGTAGAAGCCGGGTGTGGTCCAGCGGCTCTTCGGCTGCCGCGCCGTGACCGACTCCACCACCACCTGGCCGCCGACGGTCGCCCGATCGGCGCCGCCGACGAGCTCGCCAGAGGGCAGGTGGGCGATCAGATCGCCGCCCAGGACGGCGCTGTCGCCGAGCGACATCCGGTCGGTCCAGGCTTGGACGTTGCGGCCGACTTCGCCGCGCAGCTCGACCCGCGCGCCGCAGGCCAGCACGTCGCGGCCGACGTCTCCTTCGGACTCCAGGGTCTCGCCGAGCATCACGACGTCGCCGTCGACCCGCGAGCCGGGCAGCAGAGCGACCCCCTGGGCGAACAGGTAACCACTGCCCGCGGCGCTGCCGGCCAGCCGCACCCACTGCGCGAACAGGTGCACCGAGCCACCGGTGACGCCCGCCACCTCGACGTTCTGGGCGAAGGCATAGATGCCGCCGCTGACGTCGCCGCGCACGGTCACGTTGCGGCCGAAGGCGATCAGATCACCGTTGACGGAGCCCTCCACCCGGATGGTCTCGCCGGCCAGCAGGAGGGAGCCATCAATCACCTCGTCGGCGGTGACCGAGACGAGATCGCCTTGACGCATCTCCACTGCACCGACCGGTACGGCCAGGATCGCCAGCAGCGCCAGCGCCAGAGCGACGAGCGTCGCCCGCGGCAAGCGCCGCAAAGCCCAGCCGGCCGCCAGGCCGGCGGCCAGCAGCGTAAGGGTGGAAGAGATCATCGGTGTGCTCCAGCTCATCGTTTCACCTCCAGGTCGAACCAGGAAGAAGATCGAGTTGAACAGCAGGTTGAGGCCGCCGGCGAGCTCCAACGGGTTGAGCCAGTGGGGCAGCTCGGACAGTGCCCCACCGGCGGCCGCCCAGGCGAGGCGCAGCACGACGGCGAGGCCGAGAGTGGCGGCGGCCAGCGGCAGCAATCGCCGCAGGTCGGTGCGGCGGCCCTGGTCAGCCAGCAGCGGCGCCATCTCCAGCGCGGCGCGCAGCAGGCCGGCCTCGCGCAGCAAGCCGGCCACCCGGTCGGCGCAACCGGTGCAGCCCTCGAGATGGCGCTCCAGCCGCGCCGCCTCCGCTGCCCGCAGTTCACCGTCAGCGTAGATCGAGAGGGTCAGCTGTCGTGGACAACTCATACCGATGCCTTTCCGGCGTCGGGCGCCAGCGCCCGGCGCAATCGCTGCTTGGCGCGGTGGATCAGCACCGCGACGTGGTTGCGCTCGAGATCGAGGAGGCCGGCGATCTCCGGGTAGGCCAGCTCGCCGTAGTAGCGCATCACAAGGACCTGGCGGTAGCGCTCGGGCAGCTCGGCGATCGCCCGCCGCACGCTCTGGCGTCGCTCGCCTGCCAGCAGGCGGTTCAGCTGGCGGTCGGCGCGCGCCGGCGGGTCCGCCGGGTCCTCGACCGGCGCGGCGAAAAGACGCCGCTCCAGCCGACGGCGGCGCAGCCGGTCGAGGCAGACTCGACTGGCGATGGTTAGGATCCAGCTGGCGAACGGCCGGCCGCGGTCGTAGCTCTCCCGTGCCCGGTGGGCCTTGAGAAACGCCTCGCCCGCGGCGTCTTCGGCCTCCTCGCGCGACCCCAGCATGCGCACACAGAGGCCCAGCACCCGTCGCGAACTCTGCCCGTAGAGCTCGGCGAACCATGTCTCGTCGGAGCCCGCCGCCTGACCCGGCGCCGGCGGGTCGTCGCGCTCGGTCATCGCCCTCAGCCGCTCCACCGCACGGTACTACGCCCCATGGGGTCTGGGGTTACAGGCTCCGTAGCGAGGGCAGACCACGGCGTCGAGACCCGGACCGGGCCACGCTCATTCCTCCGGCGCTGGCGTCTCCCCCTCCCGCCGCTCTTCCAGATCACGCTTCATCGTCGCGCACGTGGCCTCGTCGAGGTTGTAGAAGATCAGGACGAGCGCGCAGGACATATAGAGCAGGCCCGGGAACACCGAGATCAGGAGCTTGATGCCGGTGAGGGCGAGGGCGGTCTGCTCGGTTCCCTGCACCACGTAGCCGTAGGCGGCGAGCAGCCAGCCCGCCAGAGCCCCGCCGATGCCCCAGCCGCCCTTCTGGGCGAAGGTGGCGGCGGAGAAGAAGAGACCCGTGGCCCGTCGCCCGGTCGTCCATTCGGCGTAGTCGGCGGCGTCGGCGATCATGGTCCACAGCAGCGGCACCGCCGGCGCATAGGCCATCTTGCCCAGGACGTTCAGGGCGTAGATCCAGCCGATGCTCTCGGCTCCCGGCAGGTACAGCAGGATGAAGAACAGGCCGGAGAGAAGCGAGCTGCCGATGAACACGTTCTTCTTCCCGAACCACTTGGCTAGCGGCTTGGAGAGAGGCAACGCGACGATCAGGGCGACGCTCCCGACCACATTGAACAGCTGCACGCTCTCCTCCCGGCCGATGTAGTACTTGAAGTAGTAGGCCAGGGAGAGGTTCTGCAGGGCGAACATCACGAAGGAGACGATCCCGACGACGGCCAGGATGACCCACGGCCGGTTGCGGAGGAGGATCTTGAAGTCTTTCTTGATGGAGTCCTGCTGCGTCTGCGGAGGCTGGATGCGCTCACGGGTGGACAGAAACGTGACCATGAAGAGGATGAAGGCGATCACCGCGAACAGGGTGACGGTGAGCCGATAGCCCTTGGCGTTGTCGCCCTGGCCGAAGTACCCGGCCAGGGTCAGGGCCAGGCCGGAGACGACCAGCTGGCCGACGAACGCGCAGACGAAACGGTAGGTGTTCAGGCTGGTGCGCTCGAGGGAGTCCGACGTCATCACCGCGCCCAGGGACGAGTAGGGCAGGTTGATGGCGGTGTAGGCGCTCATCAGGAGCAAGTAGGTGACCGCGGCGTAGATCACCTTGCCGCTCTGGCCGAGATCGGGTGTCGAGAACGCCAGGACCGCGAGCACGCTGTAGGGCAGGGCGGTCCAGAGGATGTAGGGGCGGAACTTCCCCCACTTGCTGCGGGTGCGATCGGAGATCACCCCCATCAGCGGGTCGCTGACCATGTCCCAGAGCCGCGCGATGAACATGATGGTGCCCGCCGCGGCGGCCGAGATCCCGAAGGTGTCGGTGTAGAAGATCAGGATCCAGAAGCCGACCATGTCCCACACGAAGTGCGAGGCGGTGTCGCCCAGGCCGTAGCCGACCTTTTCCTTGACCGAGAGACGGGTGCTCTCTGTCGTCATCGTGTCCCCCTCGAGGTTGTCAGGGCGCAACCGGTTTCGCACTGCCTTGGCGCTTCTGGAACTCCGGCAATCTATCAGAGGGCAGGGCAGGGTCGGAGAGGAAGGTCGCGAGGCTGGCGGCGGCCGGTGTGATGTGGGGTTTGGGCGGGAAAACGGATACGATGCGCCACGGCCGGGCCGCGCCGTGGAGGGGTCATGACAGCATTTCAGCTGCGCCCCCCGGCGCTGTGCCTGCCCGGTTTGAAGCCCCCCCTCGCCACCTGGGCCTTTCTTGGAGGAGTTCCCATGAGACCGACTGTTCTGCTCGTTCTGGCGACGCTCTTGGCGTCCTGCGCCCCGACCGACGATGCCATCGATGCTGGAAGCGCCGCCGAGCAAAGGCCTTCCGGCCAGGCCCTCTATGCTTCGTTCGACGACCGGGTCGACGAGTTGCTGGCTCGGATGACGCTCGACGAGAAGGTCGGCCAGATGACCCAGCCGGACCAGGAGTTTCTGGAAGACGTGGACCATGTCCGCGAGTACATGGTGGGGTCCCTGCTGAGTGGCGGCGGCTCGGATCCGGCGACCAACAGCTTCGAGGACTGGCGGGCACTGTACGAGATGTACCAGGCGAAGGCGATCGAGACGAGGCTGGGGATTCCGCTGCTCTACGGCGTCGACGCCGTGCACGGGCACTCGAACGTGATCGGCGCCGTGGTCTTCCCCCACAACATCGGCCTCGGGGCGACCCGCAACGCCGGGCTGGTGGAGGAGATCTCCCGCATCACGGCCAAGGAGGTCAAGGCCACCGGGATGAACTGGGACTTCGCCCCGTGCGTCACGGTGCCCAGGGACGACCGCTGGGGCCGCACCTACGAGGGCTTCGCCGAGGAGCCGATGCTGGTCGCCGAGCTGGGGGCCGCCGCCGTGCGCGGCCTGCAGGGCGACGATCTCAGTGATTCGAGCAGAATCCTGGCGTGCGCCAAGCACCTGGCGGGCGACGGTGGGACGGTGAAGGACACGGGCGTGACGACTCCCGACGGAGTGACGTATCCGTTCGACCGCGGCGACGCGCCGCTGACGGAAGAAGAGCTGCGGCGGATCCACATGGAGGGTTACGTCACGGCGGTCGCCGCGGGCGCGGGCACGATCATGCCGTCGTACAGCAGCTGGAACGGAGAGAAGTGCTCGGGCAGCCGGCGGCTGCTCACCGAGATCACCAAGGAGGAGCTGGGGTTCGAGGGTTTCCTGATCTCCGACTTCAAGGCGATCGACGAGCTGCCCGGCGACTACAAGAGCGACATCGAAACGTCGATCAACGCCGGCATGGACATGGTGATGGTGCCCGACCGGTATGCGCTGTTCTTCGACACGCTGAAAGAGCTGGTCGAGGAGGGAGCGATACCGATGGAGCGCATCGACGACGCTGTTCGGCGGATCCTGCGCGTGAAGTTCGCCGCCGGCCTGTTCGACGACGACTGGTCGCCGACCGCGGATCGCTCTCTCGAGGCGAGCTTCGGGTCATATGAGCACCGGGCTGTGGCGCGGCAGGCGGTGCGCGAGTCGCTGGTGCTGCTCAAGAACGAGGACGGCGCGCTGCCCCTGGCGAAGGACGCGGGGCGGATCCACGTGGTCGGCCCGGGCGCCGACGACATCGGCATGCAGAGCGGCGGCTGGACGATCGACTGGCAGGGCGGCATGGGCGCGATCACCGAGGGCACGACGATTCTCGAAGCGATCCGCAAGGCGGTCGCCGACGGGACCGAGGTCACCCATTCGGCGGACGGTACGGGCGCCGAGGGGGCCGATGCGGTCGTCGTAGTCGTCGGCGAACGGCCCTACGCCGAGATGAACGGCGACGATCTGGAACTGGTGCTGAGCGCAGAAGACCGCGGCGTGGTGGCGAACGCCGCGGCCGCCGGCGTGCCGGTCGTGACGCTGCTGATCTCCGGTCGGCCGCTGATCCTCGACGAGGCGCTAGCGGTGAGCGACGCGTTCGCGGCCATCTGGCTGCCGGGCTCGGAGGGAGACGGGATCGCCGACGTGCTGTTCGGCGACCACGCGCCGACGGGCAAGCTCTCCTTTTCCTGGCCGCGCTCGGCGGACCAGCATCCGATCAACGTCGGCGACGAGGAGTACGACCCGCTGTTCGCGTTCGGGTACGGCTTGAGCTGGTGAACCGAGGGGGAGTAGAGGTGCTGCTCCCCCTCGAGATCAGCGCATGGCCTGCTTGGGCGTGCGGTCGACGTTGAACAGGCCCCAGTTCTTCTCGGCCCCCAGCGGGTTGTCCGGGTTGCCCTTCCAGGGCTCGTCGAATGCCTCGAAGAAGAACACGGTGGTGGTGGTGGCGGTGGCCCACTCCTTCAGCTCTTCGTAGTAGCGCGCCTGCTGGGCCTCGCCAGCCCGGTCGCCGAACTCGCTGGCCACGGTGGCCCAGCCGGCCTCGAGAATCGCCAGCGGCCTGTCGGGAAGCGCTTGGCGCACGTCCTCGATGTTCTCGAGCGTGAAGGCCAACCCCTCGTCGATCGTCCTGCCCTCCCACAGCGGATAGGTGTGGACGCCGAGGAAATCCACCTCCGCCGCCAGCGCCGCTCCGTCGCGGGTCCACCACTCGTAGTTGTCGGCCACCGTCACCGGCTGCTCGATGGCGCCCTTCACCCGGCGCACGTAGGCGATTACCCGATCGAGGGGCACCATGTGATCGTTCCAGTCGACCAGCGCTTCGTTGCCGACGTTGACCGCCACCACGATGTCGTCGAACTCGTTGGCCAGGCCAATGCCGCGCTCGATCTCCGCCGCGTTCTCGAGTGTATTCGCCGCCAGCTTCTCATCGGGAATCGGCTCGTCCAGCCAGGGGCATCCCTCGTGGTTGCTGAACTCGGCGTCCAGCCAGATTCCCAGCAGGACCTTGATTGGCAGACCGTGCCGCCGGATGATCTCGAGCGTCTCCCGCGTGTTCTCGCCGGAGTCGTACATCCGGATCAGCTCGAAGTCGCGAGCGATCAGAATCTCGAGATCTTCGAGGATCTCCTCGGCGCTCGGATTCACCGCCCCGTCGCCGCGATCGGGATGTTGCCCTGCGCGAAAGCCCGAATAGGCGACGGCCATGGCCGCACCCGCCAGCAGGTCCGCGGCAGACTGTAGATACGCGGCAGCCGGGGGGTCCTCGGGAGACGGTTTCGGGTCTTCCAGGTCGGTCGCTCCGCCGGAACACCCGGCCAGGACCAAAGCGATGATGACGGCCGATCTCAGTGTCGTCATTGCTCGTCTCCTTGCAGGTTCAGGGAGCTCGAAGGGCTCAACCCGGGTGCCCTTTGAGCCCGTTGAGACACAGCGAGCCCGGCTCACCCTGATCGCCGATCAGTCGACATTCTAAGCGCTCGGAGGTCGCCGGGTTGCCGAGCCGTTTGCCCGGGATGTCCGACCGCCCGACCGGGCGACCGTGGTGTACGATTCGGCCGGCACCCATCCGTGGGAATCGGCTGCTGGCGGTTTCCGGTGGAACGCAAGACACGCCATTGGAGCCCGTCATCGGGCCCGTGGGCAATCATCCAGGAGTCCCTGTGAACAAGTACCGGTATGTGATGCGCATCGCGCTCACCGTCGCGATGGGAGGTTTCCTCATGGGCTTCGACGCGTCCGTGATCTCCGGCGTCGTCAAGTTCATCGAGCCGCAGTTCGACCTCAGCAAGATCGCGCTCGGGTGGGCCGTCAGCTCGCTGACGCTCACGGCCACCCTGGCCATGATGGTCTCCGGGCCGCTCAGTGACCGGATCGGGCGCCGCAGGGTGCTGTTCCTGGCGGCGATCCTCTATGCCGTATCGGCCATCTCGTCGGCACTCGCGCCGACGTTCGTCATCCTGGTGATCGCCCGCATGATCGGCGGTCTGGGCGTCGGCGCCTCGCTGATCATCGCGCCG
This sequence comes from Thermoanaerobaculia bacterium, assembly GCA_945787525.1. Classification (GTDB taxonomy): domain Bacteria; phylum Acidobacteriota; class Thermoanaerobaculia; order Multivoradales; family JAHEKO01; genus CALZJC01. The sequence goes on from CALZJC010000100.1 coordinate 7,682, forward strand.
ATGTACATCGCGGAGATTGCGCCGCCGACGGTGCGCGGACGCATGGTGTCGTTCAACCAGCTCAACATCGTCGTCGGTATCTCGGCCGCCTTCTTCACCAACTACCTGATCCTGCAGCTCGGCCAGTCGGACGCCGGCTGGGCGCAGTCCCTCGGGTTCGGCGAGCACAACTGGCGATGGATGCTGGGTCTGGAGACCCTGCCCGCAGTCCTGTATTTCTTCGGCCTGTTCTTCGTGCCGGAGAGCCCCCGCTGGCTTCTGCTCAAGGGGCAGGAGGAGGCGGGCCGGAAGATCCTCACCCATGCCGTCGGGGAGGCCGAGGCCCGGCAGGAGCTCGACGAGATTCACGCCAGCCTTGCCAGGGATGCCGGAAAAGAGAAGGTCTCGGTGAATGAGCTCTTCGCCCCGGCCATGAAGCTCGTGCTCACCATCGGGATCGTCGTGGCGATCATCCAGCAGATCACGGGCATCAACTCGGTGTTCTTCTACGCGCCGATGATCTTCGAGCAGTCGGGCATCGGAACGGACGCGTCCTTTGCGCAGGCGGTGCTCGTGGGCTTGACCAACCTGGTGTTCACGGTCGTCGCGATCCTGTTCATCGACCGGATCGGCCGCAAGCCACTGCTCAACGTCGGACTGTCCGGTATCGCGGTGTCCATGTTCGTTCTGGCATTCGGCTTCTCCTCGGCTACCTACACGCTCAGCGGTGATGCTCTGGCGAACCTGCCGACGGAGGTCAGCGTTCCGGCCGTCGCGAATCTCCAGGACACCACGTTCGGCAGCGACGTGGAGTTCAAGGAAGCCCTCCGGGGTGCTCTGGGGGACGAGCTGGCCACGCAGTACGAGTCCGACTTCATCAACCCGGCGATCGCGATGAATCCGTGGCTGGTGCTCGTCGGTGTGCTGGCCTTCGTCGCGTCGTTCGCCGTGTCCATCGGCCCGGTCATGTGGGTGCTCTTCTCGGAGCTTTTCCCGAACCGGATCCGGGGGATCGCCATCTCCTTCGTCGGCCTGATCAACTCCGCCGTCAGCTTTGGCGTGCAACTCGTCTTCCCCTGGGAGCTCGCCAACTTCGGCAGTGCCACCACCTTCCTGATCTACGGGCTCTTTGCCGCCATAGGTCTCGTGTTCGTGCTCCTGGTTCTGCCCGAGACCAAGGGCCGCTCCCTCGAGGAGCTCGAGACCATCCTCGTCAAGGCTCCTGGCTGATCACCCATCCCGAAAGAGCGCAGCTCGGAGCCATTCGTATCAGCTGACTGTCGCTCGAGGAGGCACCCATGACGTTCAAGAACCCGGCAATCAACGTGCTCACTGTGCTTCTCGCGGCGGTGGCGATTCCCTCGGTCGGCGCTGCTCAGGAGGGGGCGGAAGCCACCCGCTATGTCCAGGTCGAGTGCATGAAGTCGACATCACCCGACTATGTCGACGTCGAGACCGAGATCTGGCAACCGATGCACCAGGAGGCCGTGAAGCAGGGCAAGCTGGCCAGTTGGGCGTTCTACGGGGTGCTGTACGGGGACCTCTCCGATTGCGACTACTACATCGTGACCACCTTTCGGGGACTGGAGCAGCTGAACGCCGACAGGCCGTTCAGTGACTATTTTGCGATTGCCCATCCTGGCAAGAACTGGGACGAGGCGATGAAACGAACGGCTGCGTCACGCTCGCATGTCCGTACCGAGCTCGGGATATGGCTCGAGGCGGTTCCGCCGACCGACCACCGGTTCGTGTCGGTGAACCAGATGTATGCAGAAGACGGCGCGGACTACCTGGAGTTCGAGCGCGAGATCTGGAAGCCGATCCATCAGGCCCTCGTCGACGACGGCCATAGCGCCGGTTGGGCCATCTACGGGCTGGATACTCCTCACGGAGCCTCCATTCCGTACAACTACGTGACGATTGACTATCTCGAGCGACTTGGGCCGCGTCCGATTGCGGAGACCATAAGGTCCGTGCACCCGGAGATGGAGGTTGCCGCCATCTTCCAGGAGGGCCCCGAAGTTCGCGACCATCTGCTCAGTGAGACGTGGGTACTGCTGGCGGGCACACGCTAGGAAGGGGTCGTGGATTCATGACGACTCGCGGATTCCTCGTACTCGTCCTGTCCCTGATCGCGCTGGGCTGTGCCGAGCGGCAGACGCTCGATGCCGATCGAGCGCACACCACAGCCACGGTGATTCAAACGTCGCGGGCTGGCGACAAGCTCTCCGAGATCGCGCAACTGGAGTTCGCGGAGAC